>DYSZ01000335.1 GCA_020726265.1 Draconibacterium orientale | reverse complement strand
TATATCTATCAAATAATAACTATAAAGAATTCGTCTTATGAAAAAGATTTTTTTATTCGTGATTGTAGCTGCTCTTGGTTTTGGAAGCAGTGCGCAGAACAAAAAACCAAACATCCTGGTCATCTGGGGCGATGACATTGGTACCTGGAACATCAGCCACAATAACCGTGGAATGATGGGGTACAGAACTCCGAACATCGACAGAATTGCATCTGAAGGTGTTTCGTTTACCGATTATTATGGTCAGCAAAGTTGTACTGCTGGCCGTGCAGCTTTTATCAGCGGTTCGGTTCCTGTGCGTTCGGGGATGACAAAAGTAGGAATGCCCGGTGCTCCGGAAGGTTGGCAAAAATCTGATGTAACAATCGCAACTGTTATGAAAGGAGCGGGTTATGCAACCGGGCAGTTTGGTAAAAACCACCAGGGCGACCGTGATGAACATTTACCAACCATGCATGGGTTTGACGAATTTTTTGGCAACCTGTACCATTTAAATGCAGAAGAAGAACCGGAAAATGAAGATTATCCGACTGATATGGTTTTAAAAACCGGTAAAACTTTTGGTGAAACTTTTGTACCACGCGGGGTATTAAAATGCAAAGCTGATGGCAAAGGTGGACAAACCGTTGATAACACCGGGCCATTGACAAAAAAGCGTATGGAAACTATTGATGATGAATCTGTTGCTGCTGCTATTGATTTTATTAAACGTAAGAATGCTGCCGGCGAACCTTTCTTTTGCTGGTGGAATGGAACCAGAATGCATTTTCGTACCCATGTTAAGGAATCAAATCGTGGTATTTCGGGACAGGATGAATACAGCGACGGAATGGTTGAACACGATTTACATGTGGGTCAGTTGCTGAAGGTTCTCGACGAATTGGGAATAGCTGATAATACGGTTGTGTTTTATTCAACCGATAATGGCCCGCATTACAATACCTGGCCTGATGCAGGAACAACCCCTTTTCATGGTGAGAAAAACTCTAGTTGGGAAGGTGCCTTCCGTGTGCCTGCATTTATTCGCTGGCCCGGGCATTTCCCTGAAAATGTGACTTTAAACGGGATTGTGGCTCACGAAGACTGGTTGCCTACTTTTGCTGCAGTTGCTGGTGACACAAACGTAAAAGATAGATTGCTGAAAGGGACAACAATAAATGGCCGTACATAC
>DYSZ01000175.1 GCA_020726265.1 Draconibacterium orientale | reverse complement strand
TTTGTTAAACCATCATGCAACTCCTCAGATATTTGGCTATTTTCGGGAGATGGTCAATTAAATTTTTAACACTAATTGAAATTTATGAAAAGAACACAATTGTTGCGGTCAGAATCAATAATAAAAAGGGAATACAAAAAATGAATAACTTAGCCAAAGTTGTCGAAAGATAAATTGGCAGGGTATCAATCGGAATATCAACGTACCTAATCCGTATGCTAAACGTTAATTAATATGGAATACTGAAAATGAGAAAACAACTATTTATTTTAACGCTGCTTTTTTTAAGCATGATTGTTCAAGCTCAGGATTTTGATATTTATCCCCGAATTAAAGATGATAATATTAAGATGTCTGACTTATACGAAAATACCCTATTTGATGAATATCAGTTACTTTCAAGGAACATAAGGATGATGGATATGGTGTACAGTGCGATTGTTCCGGGTTATGTTCATTTTAAGGCCAAGGACTATGCAACCGGATATAGCGTACTGGGAGCCAGATTACTTGGATATACCGGGCTTGCCATAAATGGTTACAACATGAGTAACCTCGGACTGAAAATCAGTGATATTCCAGATTTAAGTTCTGAATACAAGACAGATAAAGTTATTTTTTATTCATCTGTTACCCTTATTGTTTCATCCTATTTATTTGATTGGATTCATGGGAAATACCGACTTGAGAAAAAGCAAGAGTATATTCGTTACAAATACAGCATTAAATTAAATTTTGATGAAATGGCTTACAGCCATAAAAATATAACTCCTTGTTTATCATTAACCTATAATTTTTAGACATGAAATCAATCAGTTTAATTCTTGCACTGTTTTTTTGTATTTCAAGTTTGAATGTATTGGCGCAGTTTAAATTGAGAACAGAATACGACTATCTGAAATTAATAAATAACCAACAATACCAGCCTTTAATAAAAGATAATTTAAAAAATTTAGAACCCGTCGTAAATAGAATAATCGATGCTGAAACCGATCAATATTCGGCTTATTTTTTTAGTGAATTAGTGAATAGTTACAACATAATCGGTCAAGAAGAAATAGCTTTCTTCTATATTTTGGTTCAAAGGAGCCTCTTCCCCAATGATTCTCTCTCTTTATTTCAGGAAAACAATTTTCTTGAACTTGCCTATTCAATCAATCTTGGAAAAAATACCACAAGTACTTATTGGGAAAGAACGCTCAGACAAAATCTTCCACCAAACTATACCGACCGTATTATTCTACTCCTTGAATTATCTACTGAACTTCATCTCAAAAAATTAACAGATCTTAATTATAAAATTGGACTGATTTTGAGAAACAAGAATTCACAAATACCGGCATGGTATCAACATTGGGAGTTTCTTACTATTATTGGCGTTAAAGAAAAACAAAAGAGTCAGTTAATAAAACCGAAAAAATATCCTTATCAACCAATTTTTAATCAGATTGAAGGTAGAAACAAAACAAAAGTATATCGTAAAGCTATAAAGCATTATATAAAGGCAGATGCTAAAGTCTATGCTAAAGAATTAATTGCTGACTATCAGGCACAGAATTTATCAATTATTGAAAAATTTGACTTAATGATAAAAAAAGCAAAACTTGGATTGAAATAAAAAAACAACAAATTATTATTGTAAATACATACTATAAAACACTGTTTATAAAGTGGTTGTTTAAATATTTAGCCATTTTAAGGTAGTATAAAAAAGATTGTGTAAACGCAAATAATGAGAGATGATTAACACTGTCATTCGGAATGAAGCGCAGGAGTAGCTGAAACAAACTAGTGAAACTTTACAATTAACAGCTAAAATCAATTATCATGGGTGCAAAAAACACAATTCCAAAAGATATTTTCAAGTAATTCAAGAACAAGGAAGAATTTCATTCGTTTTTCAATGACCTTTTTAAACAAGGGGTCGAAGAGATGTTATAAGCAGGGATAGAATCCTTAACCATTCCCGAAAAAACCTTTTCTTTGCACCAAAATTTTGAACAGATGAAGAAAAGGGTAAATGTGGTGACGATGGGTTGTTCAAAAAACCTTGTCGATTCGGAAGTGTTGCTCAACCAGCTGGAACGCGGAAAATATGAAGTGGTGCACGATTCGGGTGAAACCGGTTTCGATGCGGTTTTTATCAATACCTGCGGATTTATTCACGATGCCAAACAGGAATCTATCGATATGATTCTCGATTATGCCGAAGCCAAAAAACGTGGCGATATTTCTAAATTGTACGTAATGGGCTGCCTTTCTGAGCGCTATCAGAAAGATTTGGAAACTGAAATTCCAGAAGTGGATCGCTACTTTGGCAAGTTCGACCTGAAAGCGATGGTGGATGAGTTGAAAGTGACTTTTCAACCTGAATATATTTACGAACGGAAAATTACCACACCTTCACATTTCGCCTATCTCAAAATTTCGGAAGGCTGCAACCGCTCGTGTGCATTCTGTGCCATTCCCATGATGACCGGAAAACACAAGTCGCGCACCATCGAAAGCCTTGTAACCGAAGCCAGATATTTAGCCAAAAAAGGGGTAAAGGAAATCCTGCTCATTGCGCAGGAACTTTCATATTACGGAATCGATATTTACGGGAAAAGCCGTTTGGTGGATTTGGTGAATGCCATCTCAGAAATAGATGGCATTGAATGGATTCGCCTGCATTATTTATACCCCACCAAATTTCCGTATGATATTTTGCCAGTGATGCGCGAAAACCCCAAGGTTTGCAAGTATGTTGATATGCCACTGCAGCACATTGCCGACCCGGTGTTGAAAAATATGATGCGCCATGTTACCCGCAAGGAAACCGAAGCGCTGATTAAAAGAATCAAAGAGGAAGTACCCGGGGTAGCGATGCGCACCACCATGCTCGTTGGTTTTCCGGGCGAAACCGAAGAAGATTACGAAGAACTAAAAGCGTTTATCGAAGAAACACGATTTGACAGGCTGGGGGTTTTCCCGTTCTCGAACGAAGAAGGAACCTATGCTTACAAGCAATTTAAAGATAATCTCAGCGATGAGGAAAAACAGGAACGCGCCGATGAATTGATGGAAATTCAGCAACAGATTTCAGCCGGACTCAACCAGGAAAAGATTGGTAAAACTTTCAAAGTAATCATCGACCGACAGGAAGGCGAATTCTTTGTGGGCCGTACCGAATTTGACTCGCCCGAAGTGGATGGTGAAGTACTGGTTACTTCAGCAAAATCATTGCAAAAAGGTGAGTTTGTGAATGTAAAAATTACTGGTTCGGAGGATTATGATTTATTTGGCGCTGTTGACTAAAAAAGTTTGATTTTATCAGCCGTGTGAACAAACACTCAGTACCTGAAAGATGTTATAGCTGATTCATCAATGTATTAAAACGAATGTCGGAAAAAGTGAAAAGCGGGGGAAGCAGAAAAGGCAAAAATGGAATCTTTGCGCTATTGAAACCTTATAGGGCGATGATTGCACTGTTGGTGCTTTTTTCGCTTATCGGAAATACAGCCAACCTGATTGTTCCGCGCATTATCGCCAAAGGAATTGATACATACGCCGAAGGAAGTTTCAGCTATAAAATCATACTGATGCAGTTTCTGACTGCCACTACAGTGATTTTTCTTTTCTCGATATTTCAAACTGTAGTTCAGACATTAACTTCTGAGCGTGTAGGATTTAAACTGCGCGAAAGTCTGTCGCAGAAAATTTCAGGACAGAGTTTTACTTTTATCCAGGAAATGAACCCTTCGAAGCTGCTCACCAACCTCACAGCCGATGTCGATTCCATCAAATCGTTTGTTTCACTGGGTGTTTCATCAATCGTTTCGTCGGTGGTGATGATTATCGGTACGGTAATTTTACTGCTGATTATCGACTGGGAACTGGCTTTGCCGGTGCTGATGATTATTCCTTCAGTGGCAATCACCTTTTTCATCATCAGCAAAAAAATCAGGGTTTTGTTTCTGCGGGGCAGGGAAGTAATCGACTGGCTGAACCGTGTCATTAACGAAAGCATTCTTGGTTCGGCCATCATCAGGGTCATCAATTCTCAGCAACCCGAATATGTAAAATTTCTGAAAGCCAGCGGCGAATCGCGTGATATCGGAATTTCTATTGTGAACCTTTTTGCTACACTGGTTCCGCTGATTATCTTTTTTGCCAACCTGGCCACGCTCACTATCCTGGCGCTTGGCGGCCATTTTGTGATTGCCGGGAAACTTTCGCTGGGCGATTTTGCCGCATTCAACAGTTATGTCACCATCCTTGTTTTCCCGATTATTATGATTGGTTTTATGAGTAACGTTTTTGCGCAGGCGTCGGCCTCGTTTCAGCGCATCGAATCGGTGCTGAATACACCCGAAAGTGCGGAGGAAGGAACCGTTGAAACCGAACTGACAGGCAAAACAGAACTGAAAAATGTTTCTGTTTTTTATGATGAAAAGCCTGTTTTAAAAGATATTTCGTTCAGCATTGAGCCGGGCTCGCGCACGGCCATTATAGGACCCACCGCCGCCGGGAAAACACAACTGCTTTACCTGCTTACAGGTTTGATAAAACCTGCCGAAGGAACTGTGGAATTTGATGGTATTCAGCCCGGAGATTACAAAAAGGAAACGTTTTACAAAAATGTCGGGATTGTTTTTCAGGACAGTGTGATGTTTAATATGAGCCTGCGCGAAAATGTTTCATTCAGCCCGACAGTAACTGCCGAGTCGTTGCAAAAAGCAATACAAACCGCAGGTTTGGATGAGTTTGTGGATACACTTCCAGATAAACTGGAAACGATTGTTTCTGAAAGGGGAACCAGTCTTTCGGGCGGACAAAAACAACGCATCATGTTGGCACGGGCGCTGGCTGTCAACCCGAAAATATTGCTGCTCGACGATTTTACCGCGCGAGTCGACCAGCTAACAGAACAGAAAATTCTGAAACGACTGAAGGAAAATTATCCGGAAATCACGCTGATTTCTGTAACGCAGAAAATAAATCCTGTCAAGGATTTCGACAAAATTATCCTTTTGATGGAGGGTGAACTGATTGCCGCCGGAAAACATGAACAGCTTCATGCCACCTACCCCGAATATGTACAGATTTACGAATCGCAACAAAGTACAAGTCATTATGAACTACAATCTTAACGACGGTACAGAAGAAATAAAATCGAAACCACTGGGTTTTTCATCGGTGAAAAGCATGGTCAACCAAATGGTGGAGGAGAAACGCACACTCTTGCTGGCTTTCGTTTCCATGATTGTTGCAGCTTTGCTGAATCTTGCCGGACCTATCATCATCGGTCATACGGTTGACAGTTACATTCAAACAGGCCGGTTTCACGGCGTGTTGGTTTTCAGTGCAATTTTGCTGGTTACCTATGTTGTGGCATTAGTGGCCGGATATCTGCAAACACGGCTGATGGGCGCAGTTGGGCAGCGCATGGTTTTTACATTGCGGAACTCGGTTTTCAAAAAACTACTGGAATTGCCTTACGACTTTTTTAACCAGAACAAAGCCGGCGACCTGATTTCGCGCATCAACAACGACACCGAAAAAATCAACCAGTTTTTTTCGCAGTCGCTGATGCAGTTTTTGCGGGTGATTCTGATTCTGATTGGTTCAGCAGTTTTTCTGCTTTCGCTGCACATCGAACTGGGCGCTGCCACGCTGGCCCCGGCAGTTTTTATGTGGATTTTTACAAAAATATTCTCACCGCTTGTAAAAAAACGTAACGGGAAATACCTTAAATCAACAGGGTTGCTGAGTTCCGAAATCCAGGAAAGCCTGAACAATTTTAAGGTGGTGGTGGCCTTTAACCGCCGCGATTATTTCAGAAAACGGTTCACCGAAGTCAATAAGCAAAACTATTCATCGGCAATTCAGGCTGAAATTTCGAACAACTTGTTTCTGCCAGTTTACACGTTTTTCTCCAACATCGGTTTGCTGATTACACTTGCACTGGGGATTTATTTTATCTCGCATGGGCAATTTACGGTTGGTTTGTTGATCAGTTTTATCGGGTACGCCAACAGTTTTTACAATCCGCTCAGGCAAATGGCATCATTGTGGGCCAGCTTCCAGGTGGCGCTGGCCGCGTGGGAGCGAATCCGCAAAATTCTGAACCTCGAAAGCAATCTTATTCAGATTGAACCCGGTGAAACCCGTGAGTCGGAAGATTTGCTCTCGTTCCGTGAGGTGACTTTTGCCTACCCCAATGGGAAAGAGGTGTTGCATAATATTACTTTCAACCTGAAAAAAGGAAAAACTTATGCATTTGTGGGGCCAACCGGTGGAGGAAAAACCACCACAGCCTCGCTGATTGCCCGTTTGTACGACCCGGCCGGTGGGAAAGTATTGCTGAACGGTTTCGATATCCGTTCGTTTTCGCCGACTGAAAGGGTAAAGAAAATCGGGTTTATTTTGCAGGACCCGTTTTTATTTGGCGGCACCATCCGCGAAAATATTTTGTACGGAAACGAGGAATTCAGTAACCTGACCAACGAAGCACTACATAAAGTTTTTTTTGAATCGGGGCTTGAAACGCTTTTGCAGCGATTTGAAAATGGTTTCGAAACCAAAGTGAATGTGACAGGCGAAAGCATCAGTCTCGGCCAGAAGCAGTTGGTTGCTTTTATGCGGGCGGTGTTGCGCAAACCCGAACTTTTGATACTTGACGAAGCAACTGCCAATATTGATACGATGACTGAAAAACTGTTGGACGAAATTCTGCATAAAACACCCGCACAAACTACCAAGGTAATTATTGCCCACCGGCTGAATACCATCGCCAATGCCGATGTCATCTATTTTGTCAACGACGGAATGGTCACACGCGCCGGCTCACTGGCCGATGCCATGGATTTGCTGATGAAAGGCAAAATGGCTAACTGAAAGTCTCTGAATGTCAGTTTAAGATAAAATCCATTTTTAAACTTATAAGTT
>DYSZ01000334.1 GCA_020726265.1 Draconibacterium orientale | reverse complement strand
TGCATTATAGTTATGCCCGATGGAAAAGTTACTTGGTACGCCAACAGTTTTGATGGCAAAGACCCGTGGGAAGATATGTTTGTCAAAGAGTTTATTCCGTTCATTGAAAAGCAATACCGCATCAGGCCGCAAAAACAGTTCAGGGCAATTGCAGGTTTGTCGATGGGAGGTAACGGAGCACTGTTGCTTTCGCTTCGTCATACCGAACTTTTTTCATCATGTGTGGCCATGAGTGCCGGCACTTTCACCGATGAGGAAATTACAGCTAACGAACAGTTTGACCGCTACTTTGGAAATATTTATGGTCCGAAACCGGCAACCGGTGTGAGCGAAACCTGGAAAGCATACAGTCCGTTGCATCTGCTCGACAGTGTTGAAAAAGACAAAATCAAATCGGTACGGTTTTATATCGATTGTGGCGACGATGATTTTCTTTACAAAGGCAACGCAGCACTGCATGTAAAAATGCGCGACCTTGGAATTCCGCACGAATTCAGGGTTCGCAACGGCGGTCATGAATGGAGTTACTGGCGCACCGGTTTGTACGACGGACTGAAATTTATCTCGCAGGAGTTTCACCGATAGAAGAGGTTAATGAGTAATTGAGGGAATGGGGAAGAAATTCACTCACCCCTCGTTCCATCTCATCTGCGACGAGAGGGAACTTTTCCCCTCGCTGAATTCAGCGAGGGGAGGATTAAAAATCTGTGAAACAGATTTTTAATCAGGGGTGAGTGAGAGAGACTGACACTAAATTAAATACAATGTCCGATAGACCATCACATATTCAAAGAGCCAGAACGCTGAGAAAGAATATGACGAAAGAAGAGGAAAAATTTTGGCATTTTCTGAGAAACAGGAAATTTCATAATTTGAAATTTTTCCGGCAGCACCCGATTGTTTATGAATGGATAAACAATGAACACAGATATTATATTCCTGATTTTTACTGTTCTGAAAAAAAAGTGGTTATTGAATTAGATGGCCCGATTCATGAATTTCAAATTGAAAAGAATCAGTTTCGGGATGAAATTCTAAAGGGTGAAGGATTAAGAATATTACGAATAAACAACGAAGAGATTAAAGATATTTTTAAAGTACTTGAAAAGATAAGAGTTTTTATTTTTAATCAGGGGTGAGTGAGCAGGCTTATAGAAAGGTACTATTTTTGTCAAT
>DYSZ01000174.1 GCA_020726265.1 Draconibacterium orientale | reverse complement strand
CAAATACGGAGGGGAAACGGGCCTGCTGAAATCGACAGTCTGATGCGTTTTGGCACCAATATAATCCAAACCGATGAACCGGAAATTCTGATTCCTCTATTGGAGAAAAAAGGATTGCGTAATCTATCAGGGAAAATATAATAAATTGGACTTCAATGTTATTTAGCAAAGCATTCAATTTCAAACTGTACTTTGTGAATCCACCCTTCGCCTTCGCTCAGGGTGACTGTCAGACTGAGCGACCCCGAAGCTTCGGGGGAAGTCTGTACTTATTAGCAACTCAACAATAATTGAATCCAGATGAAAACACATATCTTCATCAGCATTGCAGCGGTTATATTGACCTTAGCCGGCTGCCAAACCAAAGAAACACCTGAATCGCTTACACAGTATGTTGACCCGACCATCGGGAATGTGAGCGTTTTGTTGCAACCTACCCGGCCAACCGCCCAGTTGCCCAACCAGTCCATCAGGATGCACCCGGTGAGGGCCGATTATATCGACGACCAAATCAGCTTTTTCCCGCTTACCATGGCATCGCACCGCAACGGTGAGCTTTTTGGTGTTTTGCCCGGCACTGGCAATCCTGAAAACAAAACCTGGAAACGCCGGCAAACCTACGACCACCAGCTTGAAGTTACAAGGCCTTTTTTTTATTCAACTTACCTGATTGACGAAGAAATCACCACCGAATTTGCACCCGGAAACAAAACCGGTTTCTTCCGTTTTACCTTTCCTGAAAGTGGCGAAAAACGTTTGCGTTTTAACCTGAAAAATTTGGGCGAATGGAAAATTATTTCAGAAAAAACATTTATAGGAACCGAAGTATTTGAAGAAATGAAAGCTTTTGTTTTTGGTGAATTCGATGTCGAACCCAAAGTTCTGATTGAAGAAAACGGAACTGCCGAACAACCCGTTGGCAAACCTGTTGCGTGGTTCGATTTCAGCAAAAGCAAAAACCGGGTGGTTCAGTTTAAATATGCCATTTCGTTTATCAGCGCCGAACAGGCCGAAAAAAACCTGCGCAACGAAATTCAGCGTTGGGAATTTGAAAAACTGGCCGAAAACGGGAAGCAAATCTGGGAAACTGCATTAGGCAAGATTCAGGTAAAAGGAGGCACCGAAGCGCAAAAGCGGAGTTTTTACACTGCATTTTACCGCACTTACGAACGCATGATGAACATATCCGAAGACGGGAAATATTACAGCGCGTATGACCACCAGATCCATTCTGCCGAACGCAATTTTTATGTTGACGACTGGGTGTGGGATACCTACCTGGCACATCACCCGCTACGGATGATTATCGACACAAAAAAGGAAAACGATATGCTCGATTCGTATGTAAAAATGTACGAACAAGGTGGCTGGATGCCGCAATTTCCGCTGCTTTTTATCGATAATCCGGCCATGCACGGATTCCATTCAACCATCGTTTTTCTGGATGCCTATCGTAAAAATGTGCGTGACTATGATGTTCAGAAAGCCTACGAAGGAATAAAGAAAAACGCCACCGATGCCACGATGTTACCGTGGAGAAACGGCCCGAAAACCCCGCTTGATGATTTCTATCGTGAAAAGGGATTTTTTCCGTCGCTGGCTTCCGATGAAAAGGAAACATACCCGGAAGTACACGGTTTCGAAAAACGACAAAGCGTGGCTATCACGCTGGCGCATAGTTATGACGACTGGGCGCTCGGACAAATGGCAAAAGAACTTGGTCACGAGGATGATTACAAATATTTCAATGAGCAGGCTGCCAACTACCGTAATTTGTACCGGCCCGAAACAAAACTGATGTGGCCGAAAAACGGAAAAGGCGAATGGCTTGACATCGACCCGAAATTTGATGGCGGTCCCGGCGGGCGCGACTACTACGACGAAAACAACGCTTACACCTACCAGTGGCATGTGCAGCATGATATTCAGGGATTGATTGGATTAATGGGAGGCCGCGGTGAATTCACAAAAACCCTCGACCAGTTGTTCCGCGAACCGCTTGGCAGGGGAAGGTTCTCTTTCTGGGCTAAATTCCCCGATGCCACCGGAAATGTGGGGCAGTATTCGATGGGCAACGAACCGAGTTTTCATATTCCTTACCTGTATAATTACGCTGGTGAACCGTGGAAAACGCAAAAACGCATCCGATTTCTGTTAGATGTTTGGTTCAAAGACAACATTTTTGGTATCCCCGGAGATGAAGATGGCGGCGGCATGAGCGCTTTTGTGGTTTTCTCGTCAATGGGATTTTACCCGGTAACTCCCGGTTTACCAGTTTATACAATCGGCAGCCCGGTTTTTGAGGAGGTAAAAATTCAGCTTGAAAATGGAAAAATATTCACAGTAAAAGCGCCCGGTTGTTCGGTGGTTAACAAATATATTCAGTCGGCAAAACTGAACGGCCAGCCACTCACCAAAACCTGGTTCACCCACGAAGAGCTGATGAACGGCGCCACACTTGAACTCGAAATGAGACCAAAACCAAATAAAAAATGGGGTGCTGCACCGGAAGATGCGCCGCCATCAGAAATAGCCCCCTTCTGATTCCCCAAAAGGGGGAAGGACTGGAAAAAAGAAAAAGGATTATCGAATACGGAATAATGAATGTAGAAGTAAAAAACCCTGAAAGGGTTTGATGATAATAACCCTGGGTTTCAACCCGGGGAATATAATGAGACAAATTAACTCCGTCCGCGCAGAAAGCAGTTTGAAAATTAAACTGGTTGCTGACGGAATGCCACAGAAACCACAAAAAAGAAAGAACAAAAATTGATATAACCCGAATCCATTTTTACGAATGAAAAAAATCTTAAACCAACTGTCTGCTCTTGTTGCAGCAATGATTTTAATACCCATCTCCGGCAATCTGGCTGCGCAGGATAACACTTCAAAAACAGGCACTTATCTGCAGGAAATCAAAAAAGAAATTTTAATTCCCGGTGAAAATGAACCTGAAATTATTCGATTGTTCAAATCAGGAAACAATATTGATGCTGTTTCAAAAGACAAAATCTTTCGTTACAACGGGAAAAACTGGAGTACAGAAAACCTTGATTTCCAGTGTAACACAGCCACATCCGATTTAAAAGGAAATATCTGGTTAGCAGGCCAGGGATTTGTTTACAATCAAACCGAAAAGAAAAAAATCGAACTCCCCTCGAAAGCCAAAAACGATACAATTCTTTGCCTTTTTTGGGAGAATGAAAAAACAGTGCTTGCCGGAACTACAAGCGGACTATGGATTTGGAACGGAAACTGGACAAAAGTTTCTGAAACCGAAGAAATCAGTGTAAACCAGATTGCCAAAGGCGAAGGAAACGATTTGTGGCTGGCCACTTCAAACGGAATCTTTCAACGACAAGATAACCAATGGGTCAACCTGAACGATTATGTGATGGACGCCGGTTTGCTCCGGAATTTTTTCAGCATCGCACCCGGGAGAAATCCCGGCGATGTGATTTTCGGAAGTACTTTTGCCATCAGCCAGATTGCCGCTGACGGCGACCACTGGAATTTTACAGGTGACGACGGGCTTCCCTTCGGGCCGGTAACTACAATCCTTCAAACTGAAAACGAACTGTGGCTGGGAACAGCAAACGGAGCTATCAAAAAAGATGCAAAATGGAATTACTATAACGGAAAACGCTGGCTGCCGGGCAACAAAATAAACGAAATTCTGCAAACCGATAAAAACACCGTTTGGATAGCCACGGACAAGGGAATCAGCGAAATAACACAGGTTAATTACAGTTTTAAAAATAAGGCTGATTATTTTGAAAGAAGACTAAACGAAAGGCACTTACACCACAACCTTGTATCAGACTGTAAATTTGAAACGCCCGGAGATACAGCATCATCGAGTTGCCACACCAACAACAACGACGGACTTTGGACTTCGATTTACCTGGCTGCCGAAAGTTTCAGATATGCGGCCACCGGCGACAAGGAAGCCTATAACAATGCAGTACGCACTTTTCTGGCTATGGAAAAACTGCAAACTGTCAACCCGATTCCGGGATTTGTGGCACGCTCGTATGTTGCCATCGATGAAAGTACCGGTCACGATGGGGAATGGCATATTTCGGCTGACGGTAAATGGAAATGGAAAGGCGATACAAGTTCTGATGAAATTGTAGGGCATATGTTTGCTTACCCGCTGTTTTACGAACTGGTTGCCAATGGTGAAATGAAGGAACGCGTGAAAGCGGTGGTGCAAAAACTGATGGGTCATATTGTTGACAACAACTTTCATCTTATCGACCTTGACGGAAAGCTCACCCGCTGGGGAGTTTGGAGCCCCGATTCGCTGAACGGGTCAAACAAATGGCTGTACGAAAAAGGCATCAACTCGCTGCAGATTTTGTCGTTTTTGGAAAGCGCCTCCTTTGTTACCGGCGACCCCAAATTTGAACAGGCATATCAAAAACTGATAAAAGAACATCATTACGACCAGAACATGCTGGTGCAGAAAATGTACACGCCATTCGAAATAAATCATTCCGACGACGAACTTTCGTTCCTGCCCTACTATTGCCTGATGCGTTATTCAAAGGATGCGGAAATCAGAAAAACATACGAAAAAAGTCTTTTGAGAAGCTGGAAAGCCGAGAAACACGACAGGATTCCCATCTGGAATATCATTTCAACAGCCGGTTTGGGAACCAACTGCGAAATGCAGATTGCCATGGAAGAACTTCAGGAATATCCGCTGGATATTATCAAGTGGGGTGTTTACAACAACCATAGGTGGGATTTGCGCAAAAACCCTTTGACCGACAGGTTTGGCAAAGCACAAGCCACAAAAACGATAGCAATTGACGAAAGGGGAATCACCAAATGGAACAGCAACACTTTTCTGTTCGATTATCCCGGCGACGGAACTACCGAAGACGACGGGGCTGCCTGGCTGCTTCCCTATTGGATGGGCCGTTATCACAAACTGATTATTGAGAATTAATTTTAATTTTAACACAAAAAATGAAATCTAAACTACTGTTATTTTCAATTACCCTGTTTTTCATGACGGGTGCGTTCGCCCAGAAAAAGGATTTTAAAAGTGATGTTGACACCAGATTAAAGCCCTGGACCAATCTCGACTTTTACAACGACCCGTCAAACTTTCAGTTTGCCATTGTTTCTGACCGGAATGGAGGAATGAGGAGAGGTGTTTTCGAACAGGGAGTTGAAAAACTAAACCTTGTAATGCCAGAATTTGTGCTGTGTGTTGGCGACCTGATTTCGGGCTACACCACTGACACCGCCCTGATTGCCAAACAGTGGGACGAAGTGAACCAGATTATTTTGGGGTTGAAAATGCCATTTTTTTACCTTCCCGGCAATCACGACATTACCAATAAAGTGATGGAAAAAGAGTGGGAAAAACGATATGGAAAGCGCTATTACAGCTTTAATTACAAAAATGTGCTGTTTATCATTCTCGACAGCAACGATGACGATGATTACAATCTCACCCGCACTCAAACCGATTTCGTTTTAAACGCTTTGAAGGGAAATGAAGGAGTTCGCTGGACTTACATTCTGATGCACCATCCCATCTGGACTTACGACACCGGCGGCCGTTTCCCTGAAATACAGGAAGCGCTGAAAAACAGAAAACATACGGTTATTGCAGGGCATGAACACCGCTACCATCACGAAGAAATTAACAACGCCAATTATTACATTCTTGCTACTACCGGTGCAGGTTCAGCGTTGTTGGGAGAACCTTTCGGGCAATTCGACCATATTTCGTGGATTACGATGAGCGACAATGGCCCTGTGATGGCCAACCTGAAACTCGACGGAATCCTTCCCCACGATATAGCCAACGAAAGAACCCGTGCCATGGCCGAACCGCTGATTTCGAACTCAAAACTGAAACACCTGATGCTTTGCAATCCGGGTGCGAAATTCACCAACGGAACATTATATCTCAGTTTTACAAACCCGTCAGAAACCGACATGGTTCTGAACCTGAACTTTTTCCACCATCATCAGTTGGCTATTGAAACTCCCGGAGGGGATATTTCTATTCCGGCAGGTGGCGAAAAACAGGTTGAAATCGCCTTCAAGTCAGCGAAACCACTCGATTACAACCAAATCGACCTGATTTGCACCGAATGGGAAATCAAATATGATGGGTACGAAAACCGGAAATTTGTTCTTCAGGGAAAATCACAGTTTGCAGTGCAGCCCACAAAAACCGAGTTCATTACAAAAAATATTAACTCGTTTCTCGATAAAGCCGAAATTGATTTTGCCAGTCCGTTTAATAATCTGACTACGGTTTATTCTGCAAATAAAACATCGGTTAAACCATATGCTCAACCGGTTCAGATTGAAGACAACACCACTTTTTCGTTTCAGATTAAAAACAATAAAAACGAAATGAGCAGCAACGAAATCCGTGAGTTCAGAAAAATTGGTTACCTTGAACCAGTAAATGTTGCCAATACTGAATCCGGACTGAAATATGCCAGCTTTGAAGGAAACTGGGAAATCCTGCCCGACTTTTCGAACCTGAACCCTTTAAAGGAAGGAATTGTCACCGATATTGCCGTTGCCGACATTGCCCCGCGTGAGGATCACTGGGCGCTCGTTTACAACGGGTTCATAAAAATTGAGGAAGACAACCTGTACATTTTCAGGGTGATTGCCGATGATGCCGCGCGCTTTTATATTGGTGGGGAACTGGTTACCGACGAAAAGACAAAAATTAAAGGCGAAAATGTGGGAGCTGTTGCGTTGAAAAAAGGATTCCACCCCATCAGAATTGAATACCTTGAAAAAGAAGGCAACCAACGGCTGCGCTGTTATGTGAAAAACCGAGAACAGGACGATTGGAAGTTCATGGAAAGCGGTTGGTTCTGGTGTGAAAAATAATTACAATTAGGATATCAATGTTGTATAGATAAGTTGAGATTCTACGTTTTTTCAGGTCAAGCCTGAAAAAAAGCCACTAAAAGTGGGAAGGGTTCGTGGCAGTTTTATAATTTTCGTGGATGAAATATACTGATTCTTT
>DYSZ01000173.1 GCA_020726265.1 Draconibacterium orientale | reverse complement strand
ATTTTTAATCAGGGGTGAGTGAGCAGGCTTATAGAAAGGTACTATTTTTGTCAATCTGAGCAATTCCACAATTTATCATTTTGGCTTTCCGGTTGTTGATTTCAGACTATATTCTCCTTTTATTAATTTTTATTCATAAAAATGGCTTCGTTGTTTTCATTTCTAAAAAATATTTTCATATTTGCGTCGAAATTGTAAGTAAAACATGAGTTTAACAAATAACATTATTATTCTTCTTGGCATTATTCTTCTAAACAGGAATAACTGAGGATGGTATGTTGTAAAACGATATTTAAATAAAAATAGAGCCATTCTCAGAAAAGAGGGTGGCTTTTTTCATACGAGAAAGTCTGAAGTCGGGAGACCGGAGTCAGAAGAAAACTGAAAAAGGGCAAAAAAAAACAATAACTGAATGGAAGATTTAACAGACAATATGAAGGCAATTTTAGAGGATTTTCAAACAATCTCCGGTCTCCCGTCTTCGGTCTTCCGTCAATTGAGAATAATAAATCATCAATAATAAATCATTATGAGTGACAGACTTTTTATTTTCGACACAACCCTGCGCGATGGCGAACAGGTGCCGGGTTGCCAGTTGAACACGGTGGAAAAGATTGAAGTGGCCAAGGCGTTGCAGGAACTGGGCGTTGATGTGATTGAAGCCGGATTCCCGATTTCAAGCCCGGGCGATTTCGAATCGGTGGTTGAGATTTCAAAAGCGGTATCGTGGCCAACCATTTGTGCCCTCACCCGCGCAGTGCAAAAAGACATTGATGTGGCTGCCGAATCACTAAAATATGCCAAGAAAGGGCGTATTCACACAGGAATCGGTACATCTTATTGGCACATTCACCATAAACTAAACTCAAACCCTGAGGCAATTATTGAGCGGGCCATCGAAGCCGTGAAATATGCAAAAAAATATGTTGAAGATGTTGAGTTTTATGCTGAAGATGCTGGTCGTACCGAAAACGAGTACCTTGCCCGTGTGATTGAAGCGGTGATCAAAGCTGGTGCAACCGTGGTAAATATTCCTGATACAACAGGTTATACAATGCCACACGAATACGGCGAAAAAATAAAGTACCTGGTTGAAAATGTAAAGGGAATTCACAAAGCCACTATTTCAACCCACTGTCACAACGACCTTGGAATGGCAACTGCCAATACCATGGCGGGTGTTATCAACGGCGCACGTCAGGCCGAGGTGACTATCAACGGCATTGGCGAACGCGCCGGAAATACTTCACTCGAAGAGGTGGTGATGATTTTGAAAAGTCGTTACGCCGTACTGGGTATCAACAATGGCATCAATACAAAAAATATTTACCAAACAAGCCGATTGGTATCGACATTAATGAACATGCCGGTGCAGCCCAATAAAGCAGTGGTTGGAAGAAATGCGTTTGCACATTCGTCGGGTATTCACCAGGACGGTGTGCTCAAAAACCGTGAAAACTACGAAATCATGGACCCAACCGATGTGGGTATCAACGAATCGGCTATTTTATTGACAGCCCGCAGTGGCCGTGCAGCCTTAAAACACAGGCTCGAATTGCTGGGTTTTGAACTTACCAAAGAGAAACTGGATGAAGTTTACGAACAATTTCTGCGGTTGGCTGATAAGAAAAAAGATATCCGCGACGACGATGTTGCCTTGCTGGTTGGCGATGCAACTCGTCAGGAACGCCGGATTAAACTCGATTATTTGCAAGTGTTAACGGGCAAGAGTCTTAAGCCGATGGCTTCGGTACGCCTGGATATTGCAGGCGAAAAATTTGATGCCACAGCTTCTGGTAATGGTCCGGTCGATGCAGCCATAAAAGCGGTGAAACAGATTATTCACCGCCAGGTAACCATCGAGGAATTCCTTGTTCAGGCCATCACCCGCGGCAGCGACGATATTGGAAAGGTACACATGCAAATCGATTACAACAGCACCATTTATCATGGTTTTGGCGCCAATACCGACATCATTACTGCATCGGTGGAAGCATTTCTGGATGCAGTAAACAAATTGCCGGTGGCAGAATAAACAAATTGTAACGAAATACAACGAAAAGAAACATTTATGCAAAAAACATTATTTGATAAAATCTGGGATGCCCATGTGGTGAAGCAAGTGGAAGCCGGCCCCGATGTGTTGTACATCGACCGTCACCTGATTCACGAAGTGACCAGTCCGGTGGCATTCCTCGGTTTAAAAACACGCAGACTGAAAGTTTTCAGACCCGACAAAACGACCGCCACCCCCGACCACAACGTTCCGACGGTTGACCAGCATTTGTCGATTAAAGACGAACTTTCACGTCACCAGGTGGAAATGCTCAAACGCAATTGTGAAGAACATGGGATTATCCATTATGGTTTGGGAACTGAAGGACATGGTGTGGTACACATCATTGGCCCCGAAATGGGTTTGACACAACCCGGAATGACCATTGTTTGCGGCGACAGCCATACCTCAACCCACGGCGCTTTTGGCGCCATTGCCTTTGGTATCGGAACCAGCGAAGTGGAAATGGTTTTGGCCAGCCAGTGCATTATGCAGCCCAAACCCAAAAAGATGCGGATTACTGTGAACGGTCAGTTGGGCAAAGGAGTAACTGCAAAAGACATTGCACTTTATATCATTTCGAAAATCTCTACAAGCGGCGGAACAGGGCATTTTATCGAATATGCAGGTGCTGCAATCACAAACCTGACGATGGAAGGCCGCATGACTTTGTGTAACCTGAGTATTGAAAGTGGTGCACGTGGCGGTATGATTGCCCCCGATGAAACGACTTTCAACTACATGAAAGGCCGCAAATATGTGCCTCAGGGCAGCGAATGGGACAAAGCCTTAGCCAAATGGAATGAACTGAAATCGGATGAAGGTGCGGTTTTCGATACCGATTACACTTTTGATGCCGCTGACATTGAACCCATGATTACTTACGGAACCAACCCTGGGATGGGAATTGGTGTAACGCAAAACATTCCTGAAACTAAAGGAATGGAAGGAACCGACAAGGTGACTTACGAAAAATCGCTCAGTTATATGGGGTATGCACCAGGCGAAAAAATGGCAGGCAAAGCCATTGATTTTGTTTTTCTGGGTAGCTGTACCAATGGCCGTATCGAAGATTTCAGGGAGTTTGCACGTTTTGTAAAAGGTAAAAAGAAAGCGCCGAATGTAACAGCCTGGCTGGTTCCCGGTTCAAAACAGGTGGAAAATCAGATTCGGGCCGAAGGTCTGGTCGAAATACTGGAAGCAGCCGGCTTCGAATTGCGTCAGCCCGGTTGTTCGGCTTGTCTTGCCATGAACGACGACAAAATTCCGACTGGTAAATATTCGGTTTCCACATCAAACCGCAATTTCGAAGGCCGTCAGGGACCGGGAGCCCGCACACTGCTGGCAAGCCCGATAACTGCCGCCGCCGCTGCAGTTACGGGGGTGATTACAGACCCGAGAGAGTTATTAGCCCCCTAATCCCCCAAGGGGGACTTTAAAGTGATTGAAATAAAAATTAAATAATAACAAATTAAAATTACTCTTTCGTCTCCTCCCCTTTGGGGAGGCCGGGAGGGGCTTTATTCAAATGGCTTACGATAAATTTACAACAATAATATCGCCGGCAGTGCCGCTGCCCATCGAGAATGTGGACACCGACCAGATTATTCCGGCACGCTTTTTAAAAGCAGTTGAACGCAAAGGTTTTGGCGATAACCTGTTCCGCGATTGGCGGTACAATGCCGATGGCAGTCCAAAAGCCGATTTTCCGTTGAATATGGAAAAATACAGTGGAAGAATTCTGGTGGGTGGTAAGAACTTTGGCAGTGGCTCAAGCCGCGAACATGCCGCCTGGGCTGTATATGACTATGGTTTTCGCGTAGTGGTTTCCAGCTTTTTTGCTGATATCTTTAAAGGCAATGCACTCAACAACGGACTTTTGCCAGTGGTTGTGTCACCCGGGTTTCTGAAAAAAATATTCGATGCCATCGAAAAAAATCCGGAGGCAACTTTTACCGTGAATCTTGAAAAACAAACATTTATCATCGACCAAACAAACGAAACGGAAAGTTTCGAAATCAACCCCTACAAAAAACATTGTCTGCAAAACGGGCTCGATGATATCGATTTTCTGGTGGAAATGAAAGACGAAATTGCAGCTTTTGAGGCAAAGTAACTGAGATGAATAACTTAACATTGACGACTTTGATTTCGATGCACCCTTCAATGAGGCAGGGAAACAGAAGATATGAAAGCTGTTGGTGCAACAGGCTTATTTTCTCTTTAAAGGCTATTCGAAATCATATTTTAAAAGGTTTATCATGACAGTTAAAACATTTGAAACAGGGGGTACGCAACTCACCATCATGGACACCACGTTGCGTGATGGTGAGCAAACATCGGGTGTTTCGTTTGGTGAGGGCGAAAAGCTGAGTGTGGCCCGTGTGTTGCTCGAAGATGTAAAAGTTGACCGCATTGAAATAGCCTCCGCACGCGTTTCGGAAGGCGAATTTAAAGGTACCCGCCGGGTGATGCAGTGGGCGGCCAAAAAGGGCCTGCTCGATAAAGTGGAAGTACTTGGTTTTGTTGACGACCGTGTTTCGCTGCAATGGATTGCCGATGCCGGTGGTAAAGTGGTGAACCTGTTGTGCAAAGGTTCGCTGAAACATGTTACCCAGCAGTTGCGAAAATCGCCCGAAGAACACATCGCTGACATCCGCAAAGTGTTGAAAAATGCGGATGAAATGGGCATCCGGGTCAATGTGTATCTCGAAGACTGGTCGAATGGAATGCGCAACTCCAAAGAGTATGTGCATTTTATGGTTTCGAACCTTGTAAACGAAAAAATCGACAGAATTATGCTGCCCGACACACTGGGAATACTCGATCCCGATGAAAGCTTTGTATTTTGCAGAGAGATGATTGAGAACTATCCTACCGCCCGGTTCGATTTTCACGCGCATAACGATTACGATCTGGCCATTGCCAACGTTTTTCATGCCATAAAAGCGGGCATCCGTTGTGTACACACAACCATCAACGGGTTAGGGGAGAGGGCAGGAAATGCACCACTTTCGAGTGTGATTGCTATTGCCACTGATCATTTGAAAATGACATCCAACGTGGTGGAAAGCGAATTGAACAAGGTTTCGCGACTGGTGGAATCGTTTTCCGGAATCCGCATTCCCACCAATAAACCGCTGATTGGCGAGTTTGTGTTTACGCAGTGCAGCGGAATTCATGCTGATGGCGACAGCAAAAACAACCTTTATTTTAACGAATTACTGCCCGAACGATTTGGTCGCATCAGAAGTTATGCGCTCGGAAAAACATCGGGGAAAGCCAACATCAAAAAGAACCTGGAATACCTGGGAATTGAACTTGATCCAGAATCGCTGAAAAAGGTGACAGAACGAATCATTGAGCTGGCCGACGAAAAGGAAACCATCACCATCGAAGACCTGCCGTATATCGTTTCCGATGTGCTTGACAGTGAAGTGGTGGAACAACGGGTGAAGATCGTGAATTTTACTGTAACTCATACCATGGGGCTTCGGCCAGTGGCTAATCTGGCCATCGAAATTGAAAGAAAAAATTACGAAGAATTCAGCGATGGCGACGGACAATATGATGCATTTGTAAAGTCACTCCGCAAAATCTATAAAAAACGGGGGAAATCGCTGCCAAAACTCATCGACTATGTGGTAACCATCCCGCCCGGTGGCCTCACCGACGCATTGGTTGAAACAGTTATCACATGGAAAAACAGCCACGAGTTTAAAACAAAGGGTCTCGACCCCGACCAGAATGCGGCTGCCATCAAAGCAACCATCAGGATGTTGAATATTGTGGAGAATGAGTTCAAAAACGGCAACCAGAACCGATAATTTCATGGGATTCAATAAAATATCAGAATTTTGCGATATTTTTGGTACATGATATTTTCAGAAATTTGAAACAGCAGTGAAAGCAATAGAAATAAATACAAGAACTGACAGCTCAGGAAATCTGCGCATTGACATTCCTTTGAAACAGATTGAAACCAAAGTTAGGGTTTTGATTTTATTACAGGAAGAGGACGATATTGAAGATGAGCAAAAGTGGTTGTACGCTGTTTCAAAAAATCCCTCGCTCGATTTTTTAAATGAACCGGCAGAAGATATTTATTCGATGAAAGACGGAATGCCCTACCAGAATGAAAAATGATATTGTTCTTGTACCGTTTCCTTTTGATGACTTCAAAACATCGAAAGTTCGTCCGGCACTCTGTTTAACCAGGCCGTTTGGAAACTACAATCATATTGTTATTGCATTTATTTCCAGTAGTTTGAAAAACTATGACGAGTCATCTGATATTTTTCTTAAAAGTAATGAAAAGTTGATTGAGGGAACCGGGTTAATTACGGATTCGATTCTTAAAACTAACCGGATTGTTACAGTTCCATCTGATTTGATCAGGAGAAAATTAGGAAACGCAAATCCGCTGCTGATTCAGGCAATTAAAAAAAGTTTGAAAAAATATTCGAATTAGATTAAAAAACAAAGTACAAAAAAATCTCCGGACTTCGGTTCCTGGTCTTCGGACTTCGGTCTCCGGACTTCCGACAAAAACAACAACATGAAACTCAACTTAGCAATTCTTCCGGGCGACGGAATTGGTCCTGAAATCATCGAACAGGCCATGAAAACGGTGAAATCCGTTGCCAAAAAGTTCAATCACGAATTAACTTACGAATATGCACTTACAGGTGCCATCGCCATCGACAAGGTGGGCAATCCGTATCCCGACGAAACACACGAATTGTGTATGAAATCGGATGCAGTGTTGTTTGGCGCGATTGGCGACCCAAAATTCGATAACAACCCGAAAGCGCCGGTGCGCCCTGAACAGGGACTGCTGGCCATGAGGAAGAAACTCGGTCTTTACGCGAATATCAGACCTGTGGAAACTTTTGCCTCGCTGCTGCACAAATCGCCGCTGCGTCGCGAACTGGTGGAGGGTGCCGACTTTGTTTGCATCCGCGAACTTACCGG
>DYSZ01000333.1 GCA_020726265.1 Draconibacterium orientale | reverse complement strand
AGAAGTTACAGGAGAAATTCCGTTTGTTGCCAAATTGTTTCCGGCTTATCTCAGGTTTTTGCTCTCGGCTTTACTTGTCATTCCGGCCATTTTTCTCGATATAAAAAACCGGAAAAGCTATCGTATTTTTCTTATTATCAGCTCACTTGTGGCACTTGCCGGTTTTTTTGTAATCGTTGGCGTGTTGAAATATCTGTAAAGGCTTTACAATTTGTAAGAAGAGCAGCCTCATTTCTTATCGTATTATTAGTTTTTTATCAATATTTCAACCAGATTTAAGGGAAAAGCAACTTTTTATTGCCTTGTTTTATATATTGCAGCCGTAAAAACTTGGTAAAAAATTATGAAATTATGAATCCACAGGCTGAGGAACTCAACATCATTATTCAGGGAAAAAGTAGTGTAGTTTTTGAATTGCTCTCGCAGCGGGGAAAGGAAATTTATTTTCCGAAGAAGGGAATTCTGGCGCAATCGGCTGAAGCAGCCAAAGCGGGAATTAACGCCACCATTGGTACAGCGGTAGAAGACGACGGTTCGCCCATGCGGCTTGAATCGATTGCCTCAAAAGTGAACCTGAAACCCGACAGAATTTTTCTGTACGCCCCAAGTTATGGCCGTCCCGACATTAGGGCCGAGTGGAAAAAAATGATTTATAAGAAAAACCCGTCAATGGCGAGTGCCGAAATCAGTTTACCGGTGGTTACCAACGCACTCACACACGGTATCAGCATGGCAGGGTATATGTTTTGCGATGCAACCGACCAAGTGATTGTCCCCGATCTTTTCTGGGAAAACTACACGCTCACACTCACCAATGCCTACGGTTCAGCCCTGAAACCCTACAAACTGTTTAAAAACGACGGGCTTGACCTTGCTTCTTTTGAACAGACTTTAAACGAAGGCGCGATTGGCAAAAGAATCGTTTTGCTCAACTTCCCGAACAACCCGGCCGGTTACACACCCACCCAGGTTGAACAGGATGAAATGGTAAAAATTATCAAAGCCTCGGCTGAAAAAGGAAATAAAATTGTACTGCTGATTGACGATGCCTATTTTGGACTGGGTTACGAAGCCGGAATTGCCACTGAAAGTATTTTTTCGGCAGCCTGCACTTTACACGAAAATGTGCTGGCTGTTAAAATTGACGGCCCCACCAAAGAAGATTATGTTTGGGGTTTCCGCGTGGGATTTATAAC
>DYSZ01000172.1 GCA_020726265.1 Draconibacterium orientale | reverse complement strand
CGGCAAGTGCCACAAGTGAGCTGATAATAAGAAAAATGCGATGGCTTTTTTTGTTTTTTATATCGAGAAAAATGGCCGGAATAACAAGTAAAGCCGAGAGCAAAAAGCTGAGATAAGCCGGAAACAATTTGGCAACAAACGGAATTTCTCCTGTAACTTCTTCGGCCAGTTCCTCACTCATCACCTCTTCGGGCGTGAGGTACTTGCCGACAGCAAAATAATCGCCCATTAAAACAAAAAGCGAAAAAATGCCCAGCGCTACCAGTACAAAAGCGCCAATCAGCCTGAAAACTTTTTTGTCTTCAATCCATCCGTAAACCATGCCGATAATGGCGGCAAAAACAAACCACTGCGGAACTGTATATAAAAATGTATCGCTCATTTTCTGTTGATTTTGTGTGAACAAAGGTGGCATTTTTTCCTTCGTTTGAAAATTAAAAGTGTTGCCAGAAAAGAAAAAGTTATTTTTGGCAAATTCAAATAGAAACAATGAAAGAATTGCAGATAAACCCGAAAGCTGAGGCGCTGATTTTTGACCTCGATGGAACTTTGGCCGATACCATGCCTGTACATTTTTGGGCTTATAAAAATATTCTTCGCGATTTCGGGATTGACTTTACCCCCGAAATTTTTTCCACGTTGGCCGGAATTCCAGCAGTGGGCACCATCGAAAAGCTGAACGAAATGTTTGACACCCGAATGAATGCTGAGGAAGTGGGGCATTACAAAGAGCGTGAGTACGAAAAAATAATGCACAAAATGAAACCCATTGTTCCGGTGGTTGAACTGGCAAAAAAATACCACGGTGTTTTGCCAATGGCCGTTGGTACAGGCGGTTACAAGCGGCTGGCCTGGAAAACTATGGAAATTTGCGGTCTCGATAAATATTTTGATATCCTCGTTTCGACCGAAGATGTTGCCCGACCAAAACCTTTCCCCGATACATTTCTGAAATGTGCTGAAAGGATGGGCGTGAACCCCGCTGTTTGCGAGGTTTTTGAAGATGCACAGCTCGGAATACAGGCGGCAAAAGCTGCCGGGATGATGGCCACTCTTGTGACAGATTTTTACCAGGTAACTATTGGCGACGAAATTGAATAAACAGCATACAATGAAAAAGATAAAATTGGTTTTCTTGGTTTTGGCGGTTTTTACGCAATGGGCTGTCGCTGTTGAGCCTGTTGCGAAATACGAACCAAAACGAAACCTCACCGTGGTATTTTACAACGTCGAGAATCTTTTCGATATAATAAATAATCAGGGCGTGCGCGACGGCGAATTTACCCCGGCAGGCGAAAACAAATGGACAACTGAACGTTACCTTAAAAAGCTGAACGACATTGCAAAAGTGCTGTCGTCGGTGAATAAAAACGAATTGCCCGAAATTATCGGGTTGTGTGAAATTGAAAACCGCACCGTGCTCAATGACTTGCTGAAAACCGAATCGCTGAAAAAGGGGAAGTATGAAGTGGCACATTTCGAAAGTCCCGATTACCGTGGGATTGACTGTGCTTTGCTTTACCGACCCGATGAATTCAGGTTGATTTCGAAGCGGCCGGTTCGTGTTTCGTTTCCCGACGACCCCGAATACTCAACCCGCGATATTCTTTATGTAAAAGGTAAAACGCTGAACAATGAGGAGTTTCATATTTTTGTGAACCACTGGCCATCAAGGATTGGCGGGCTTGAGGAGACCGAAAAGAAAAGAGTTGCTGTTGCCGGAATACTCAAATCAAAAACTGATTCTGTTTTACAGCAGAATCCGGAAGCCAATATCCTGATTATGGGCGATATGAATGATGAGCCTTCGAATAAAAGTTTATCGGCTGTTCTTGGTGCCAAAAATCCGGAAACAGGCATTGCTCCGCTGGTCAACGTGATGTTTCCGCAACATGTTGAGAAAAATGGTTCGTATAATTACCGTGGCAACTGGAATATGCTCGACAATATTATTGTTTCTGACGATATGCTCGATGGAAAAGGATTCCGATGCATCGACCGCAAAGGATATGTTTTTCACGAACCGTGGATGGAGTACAAAGCTGAAAATGGAACAGTTTCGCCTAATCGTACTTACGGCGGTCCCAATTATTACGGCGGGGTAAGCGACCATTTCCCGGTGTATGTAAAATTCAGCAGGTAAAATTCAGTATTGAAATGAAACCTTTTCATGTGAAATGCCAGTGGTTTTTGCTGAATTGTTTTTTCAGCGTTAAGGCATTTCAAATCAAAAAAGTATATTTTTGAATAAAACTTAATCACATGGAATTTAAATATTACGGAAAACCCTGGTTGCAGGCGTTCAAAGGCGTTTTTTTTATTTTGCTCGGTATTTTATCGATGCTGCAGATTTATGGGTCAATGCAGTCGGCTGCCATCATTTTCAGTTTTTTTATTGGTTTAACGGGTTTTGTTTTATTTGTGGCACCTGTTATATTAAAAATAAAAATCAACAGGGCATGGAACTTTATCCTGGGTAGTGCCAACCTTGCATTTGCATTGCTGATAATTTTGAAAATGAATGGATTGCGAATGGATATTTACGTTATTATTGTTTACTGGATGTTGTTTAATGCTATTGCCGAGTTAATTGAAGCAGGAATTCTGTTTCTCAGGAAGAATGCTTTTTTTGCTTTGTTTGGTATACATTTTCTGCTTTCGTTGCTGATGGGTTCAGGTTTTTATAACCTGATAGGAAATATAGACGAACAGCGGCTTTTCAACATGGGTTTGATTGCGCTTGTATTTGGTTTGGTGAACGAGCTTTCAGCTTACATGTTAAGTATAAAAAAGCCGGAATAAATACCCCGGCTTTTCAAGTCAAGGGTTTAAATATTACTGAATGGAGTTCCAGATATTCTGAACGAATATTGTGTGACACTTAAATAAATCTTACTGTCTGAATGTTTTCCAGAACACCTAAGATAATCAAACACTTAATCCATTTAAGTGCTTTTCCAAAACTTATTTTTTTAGATTCTGTTCATTAGTTTTATGCCATGGATTTTAAAGTAGTATCGGAATATAAACCCACCGGCGACCAGCCTGAAGCCATTCGCCAGCTGACGGACGGAGTGGAACGTGGTGAGCGTTTTCAGACTTTGCTTGGTGTTACCGGATCGGGGAAAACATTTACAGTTGCCAATTTGGTTGAAAGGGTAGAAAAGCCAACGCTTGTGCTGAGCCACAATAAAACGCTGGCAGCGCAGTTGTACAGCGAGTTTAAGCAGTTTTTCCCCGAAAATGCAGTGGAGTATTTTGTTTCGTATTACGATTATTATCAACCCGAGGCGTACATTCCATCCTCCGATACTTACATCGAAAAAGACCTCTCGATTAACAAAGACATTGAAAAACTTCGCCTAAGTACTACTTCGGCATTACTTTCAGGGCGGCGCGATGTGCTGGTTGTTTCATCGGTTTCATGTTTATATGGTATCGGAAATCCGGAGGATTTTTATGCCAACATCACCATTTTCAGAAAAGGGGAAACTGTTTCTCGCAATGCAATGCTCCGTCGTTTGGTCGATGCACTCTACTCGCGCAGCGAAGCCGATTTTCAACGCGGCAATTTCAGGGTGAAAGGCGACACAGTGGATATTTATCCGGCATACGCTGACGATGCTTTCAGAATAACCTTTTTTGGCGACGAAATTGAGGAAATATGGATGTTCGACCCAACTTCGGGACGGAAGATAAAATCACAGGATGAGGCAGTAATTTACCCGGCGAATATTTTTGTCACCACTAAAGAGCGCATGAATGCTGCCATTCGCAATATTCAGGACGATTTGGTAGCGCAGGTTGAGTATTTTAAGGAAATAGGGAAACCGCTCGAAGCAAAACGCATTCTGGAAAGGGTGGAATACGATATGGAAATGATGCGAGAACTCGGCTACTGCCCAGGCATTGAAAACTATTCGCGTTATTTTGACGGACGAACTCCCGGCTCCCGACCTTTCTGTCTGCTCGACTATTTTCCGAAAGATTTTCTTTGTGTAATCGACGAAAGCCATGTTACGCTGCCGCAAATAAGGGCGATGTATGGCGGCGACAATTCGCGGAAAATGAACCTTGTGGAATTCGGGTTCCGGCTTCCTGCAGCTATTGATAACCGGCCATTGAAATTTGAAGAATTCGAGAATCTTGTTGAACAAATTGTGTATGTGAGTGCTACGCCAGCTGATTATGAACTTAAAAAATGCGAAGGTGTGGTGGTAGAACAAATCATCAGGCCGACCGGTTTGCTCGACCCGATAATTGATGTGCGGCCCAGCACCAACCAGATCGACGATTTAATGCACGAAATAAATCTGCGGGTTGAGAAAAATGAGCGTGTACTTGTAACAACACTTACCAAACGTATGGCCGAGGAACTTTCGAAATACCTCACGCGGATGGGTGTGAAAACCCGTTATATCCATTCGGATGTCGACACGCTGGAAAGGGTTGAAATTATGGAGCAACTCCGCAAAGGCGAATTTGATGTGCTTGTGGGAATTAACCTGTTGCGCGAAGGATTGGATTTGCCTGAAGTTTCGCTGGTGGCCATTCTTGATGCCGACAAGGAAGGGTTTCTGCGTTCGGAGCGGTCGTTGACTCAAACTGCCGGTCGGGCTGCCCGCAACCTGAACGGAATGGTGATTATGTATGCCGACAAAATCACCGAGTCGATGCGGAAAACCATTGAAGCCACCAATTACAGGCGCGAAAGGCAAATGAATTATAACATCGAAAACAATATTACGCCAACAAAAATTGTAAAACCCACACGCAAAATTATCGGATACGAGTACCGCAGCGACAAACAGACCGGATATGCAGAAAGGGATGCCTTACCCGACCTGGCTGCTGACCCGGTAATTCAATATATGAGTGTTGAAGGTCTCGAAAAAACAATTGAAAAGACAAAGAAACAGATGAAAGCGGCTGCCAAAGAGCTCGATTTTATTGAGGCTGCCCGTTTGCGCGACGAAATGTTTGCACTGCAGAATTTGCTGTCGGAGCGGAAAAGGGGGAGGAATTAGCCAAGAATAATGTCAGCGTCAATTTGCAATTCATCACGAAGTTGTCGTGCAATTTTTAAAGTTGGTTCGCTCTTGCCGTTAAGATATTCACTAATTCGTGATGGGCTGACATTGAGAATTTCCGCAAGTCTTTTCTGAGAAATCTTTAATTCAGCCATTCTCAATCGGATGATTTCAGGCAAAGTTGGTTTTTTGACCGGGTAATATTGTTCTTCATATTCAGCTACCAGGTCAGATAAAAGATCAAGTTCTATATAATCTTTGTTGTTCTGCGGCGTTGTATTGTCAACTTTTAAAAGCAATTCCTCAATTCGCTCCAATGATTTCTCATATTGTGTTTCATTACTTATGCTTGCCATATTTTTATATTCTAAATAGTTGTACTATCAATTTTATCATATTCATTATGGGTTCCAATGAACCGTATGTAACCCTTTTGTGATGGGAAAATTACAATTGCCACCAACCAGTATTTATTTCCTTTTATATTGAAAATTACCCGGTGATTTCCCACAAAATCAACATGGCTGAAAGTTCTTTTAATATCAGCAGCATTCTGCCATTCTGCTTTTGAAGTTTTAAAATACCAGTCCTGAAGTGCTACCTTTGCATCATAATATTCTTCTGAAAACTCTTTAATTCTCCTAAATGAAATGATACGCATTTAAATGAATTTGTTCCAAACAATAGAAATTAAGTTCCAGGATTCAAAATTAACTACTCAATTTATTGAAGTTGTAATTTTTCGTTATTCTGCCATAAAAGGATTATTTTTGCGGCGAATTATGCATCGAGGCAACCAGGACATTATGAATCCACATATTATAAAAGCAAACGTAAAATTACAGGAGGTTTATGAAAAACTGAAAGCAGTTTACCTGCAGGTTTACACTGTTTCGCAAGAAATAATCATAAATCCGATAGAGTTTTGGCGCAAGCAAAAGGATATTAACGAAGACCCCGCTGAATTATTGAAAAGTTTGGTATTGCCGTTACTGGCTGCGGTATTGCTTGCTGTTTTTCTGGGTGGATTTTTCAGAGGAGATTATTTTGGTGTGGGCATTTCGCTTTTGTGGGTAACGCGTGAAATTATTTTATTGTCGATACTTTATTTCGGAGGGGTTTTTATCACACGCGAGCTGGTCAGACGTTTTGGCTATGTAGTGGAAATTTCTGTACTTCAGAAGCTGGTAAGTTATTCACTGGTTCCACACATGGTGGTTTCTGTGGTTACAGGGTTGCTGCCTTTTTTCTTTTTTCTCGATGTTTTTGGATTGTACAGCCTTTATGTATTCTGGCTGGGTGCCCGTAAATTACTGCCTTTCTCGAAGGAAACCCGCGATAAATATATTGTGAGAATGATGGCTGCCACGTGGGCAGTTTTTGCAGTGACCAGCCTGTTGCTGGCTAAAATTTTAATTGGTAACGACTAATGGCATACCAGTCATCAGATATTCGCATTAAAAACCGGAGGGCTTCGTTTGAATTCGAAATTACCGAACGTTTTGTAGCCGGAATCAAACTGCTTGGAACTGAAATTAAATCGATTCGGGGAGGGAAAGCCAACCTGACGGATACCTACTGCCAGTTTTATGGCAACGAACTTTTTGTAAAAAACCTGCACATTTCGGAATACGAACTCGGAACCTGCAATAACCACGAAGCACGCCGCGACCGCAAATTGCTGCTCAACAGGAAAGAGTTAAACAAACTTTCGAAAAAAGTAAAAGAATCGGGATTTACCATTATTTGTACCGTACTTTTCATCAACGGGAAAGGGCTTGCCAAACTTGAAATTGCGCTGGCCCGTGGTAAAAAAACCTATGATAAACGCGAAACGCTGAAACAAAAAGATGCCCAACGCGATATGGACAGGGCCATGCGACACTGATTTGTATTTTTTTGTAAAAAATTCTGAAACTTCTTCCACTGTTTTTTTAGAATTTAAGAAACTGTTGACCGGTTAAAAAGTAATTTAAAAAAAAGATTCTTCACTTCATTTCATTACGTTGCCAATTACAGATTTTGTTTTGGGACTTTGACTTTCCAAGTCAAAGA
>DYSZ01000033.1:6758-27587 GCA_020726265.1 Draconibacterium orientale | reverse complement strand
AATCGGAATAAATGTATTTTTTAAACGGCGACCGAATCTATATTAAACCGGTAAAAGTTTGCGGAACTTTTGGTGAAGAGTTGCAAAACTGTCTTTTACAGTTGTCGCAAATCAACTCGGGCAAAAAGATTTTCAAACTTAATTTTTTTGTTGATTCGCATTCAGCCGAAGATTACACACAAATCCGGCAAATCATTCATCACGAGGTTGGTGCACAATTTTCTGACGAAATTCTACTCAGTATCATTGCACAACCTCCGCTAACAGGTAAAGTGATTGTTGAAACCTGTTTTTACGATCCGCAGTTTTGGACAACAAAACTGATATCGAAAGGCGAAAATGGCGCGGTGATGTTTGAAAAAGATGGAAGCAAAATCCTTATTGGTAATGTTCAGGCGTTTAAAAACAGCGAATGCCGTGCCAATACCGAATTGGCTTTTTTGCAGCTTTCACAGATTTTCGATACTGTTGGTTTTCCGGTTCATTCTATTGTACGCCAGTGGAATTATATCGAAAATATTCTGGGGTTCGATGCACAGGAGCAACAGTACCAGGCATTTAACAATGTACGTTCAGCGTTTTATGGCGAGTCTTTTATGAGTACTGGTTATCCTGCTGCTACCGGAATTGGTATGAACCAGGGCGGAATTATCATCGAATTTATTGCCATTCAATCAACCGAACTTGTCACATTTCCTATCGACAATCCCGAGCAGATTTCGGCGCACGCCTACAGCGAAAAAGTGTTGGTTGGAGAGGAATGTGTACTTAAAACAACGCCTAAATTCGAGCGGGCAAGATACCTTGAGCTTTTTGGAAAGAAAATTATTTTTATTTCGGGTACTGCGTCTATTCGCGGCGAACACACAGTGGGTGTTGGCAATCCGGCTGAACAAACCGAAATTACCATCAGTAATATCGGGCAACTGTATTCAAAACAGGTGCTCGGAAAAATTTCTTCAGATGAACTGAATCCTAAATATGGTCACGCAAGGGCTTACATTAAAGACCGGAAGGATTACAACGCCATCAGAAAAATCTTTAAAACACATTTCGGCAATTTACCTGTGGTTTATATTATTGCCGACATTTGCCGCAACGACCTTCTGGTTGAAATTGAAGGGAAAGTTATCTTGGAATAAATCGCACGCTTTTTATTTTTACGTAAGTTTGACTTTCAAAGTATTTCAGATGATAAATATTGAGAAGCAAATTGAATATTGGCAAACTGGTTCTGAGAATGATTTTGAGACAGCGCAGATTTGAATATTCATGGTTCAGGAAGAAATTATAAATATTGTAAAACAATACCTCAACAATTTAAAAGCAGGTGGCTTTAAAATACAATTTGCATACATATACGGAAGTTATGCCCGAAACGAAGCCACTCCAACAAGTGATATCGACGTATTACTTGTTGGAGATGACTTCGACACCACAGATGATTTGATATTATCAAAACCCTGGTTACCAAGGTTCAGGAATGATTTCAGAATTGAACCGGTTACTGTTGGAACAAAACGGTTTCAAACCGACACTGTGTCACCAATTGTTGAAATAGCAAAACAGGAAGGTTTTATAATTCACCCCTGAAAAGTTCAGAATTTAAAATCAACCCCGACTATAAAATTTGTTCCGGCCTGCGGAAAATAACCATCCATTTTGTATCGACTGCCTTCATAAATGTAGGAATAAACCCACGCATTCGATTCGTACTTTTCGTTAAACAGGTTGTTCACCATTCCGCGAATTGTAATTTGCTCAAAAAAATTTGTTTTAAACGACCAGGCGGCGGTGAGGTTGTTTAAAAACCAGGCATCAAGCGCACGGTCATTGTTTGCCGTGTTGTCGATGAATTGTTTGCCTACATAAGTTGAGATAAACCCGATTTCAAGTGTTTTAAGCGGGCTGAAAATCAACTGGCTGTTTCCGGTGAAATTGGGCGAAAATGCAAGGTCGGTTGTTCCCAGAAAATTACTTTCTTGCCCCCAGTTATCCCAGTTGTCAACGTATTCAGTAAAATCATTTATTTTATTCGAACTGATTGTTGCATTCCCGTTCCATTGCAGCGTTGGCGTAATTTTTACGCCTGCCAGCAACTCGATTCCTGTGCGAAAACTCTTCTCCACATTAACCATAACCGGTGCTCCCACATCGTTTATTTCACCGGTTAAAACCAGTTGGTTTTTGTAATTCATGTAGAAATATCCGGCTGAAAACGAAAACACCGACGACTTAAAATTGTAGCCGGCTTCGAGGTCGCGCAGTGTTTCGTGCACGGGTTGTTTGCCTGTCGGATCGGCATCCACATAATTGTCGCGGTTGGGTTCGCGGTTGGCAACAGCAAACGAAAGGTATAAATCCTGGTTTTGCTGCAGCTGGTAAAAAGCACCCAGTTTCGGATTGAAAAAATTAAAGCGATGTGACTGTGAAATATCGCGTAAATCATCATCAATCCCGTCGATTATATAACTTATATTTCGGTATTGCACATCGGCAAACAGGTTAAATTTTTCAGTGAGATTGTAATTGTATCTTGCAAAAACATTAAAATCCTTCTTCAACCCTGTGCTGAAATAATACTGATGGTCGGGTTGCGCTGTGCCGGCAAACTGAGCCCAAATTACACGTCCGAAATGTTCGCCATCGTAAATGCTGTATCCGCCGCCGAGTGTAAAATCCGCTTTCACTGTTTTATGATTCAGCGAAAAAACAGTTCCGTAAGAATCGTTGTCAAGCCACTTGCGGTTAATCAAATCGCTGGTTTCAATCGTTTCTCCTCCAATCGAAAAAGGTGGAATCTGGTAGTCGGCCAGATTTTCATCTTCCTTGTAATTTTCGTAATAACCCTGGCCGTGCGTGTAATGCAACGAGATGTTAAAGTTCAGTTCCGGGTTAAAAACATGAGAAAAATGAAGTTGATAATGATTCTGAAGATAGTCGTCAACCTGGTTTTCGTAATACCTGATATTGCCATTTTCATCGGTGTATTCACCGGCGCTGTTGTAAGTACGGTTGGTTTCGAGCAAATCAGAAGGCACTCCGTTCCATGCGTGGTAGGTGTTTTCGTACCCCGAAAAAACAACAGCTTTCAGCACCGATTTTTCGGTGTAATACCCCGAAGAGATAAAATAAGATTTCAGTTTGGCATGAGCGCGGTCGATGTACCCATCCGAATGTACATCAGAAAGTCTGATATCAAACGTGAATTTTTCATTCAACAATCCGGAACCGGCCTGCAATGTATTTTTGAAAGTATTGAACGAGCCCGCTGCAGTGTTAAATCCGGCATAGGCATCGGGTTGGTAGGTGCTGGTTTGCATGTTAATGGTGGCTCCGAAAGCAGCAGCACCGTTGGCCGAAGTTCCGGCGCCGCGCTGAATCTGAACATTTTCGATGGATGAGGCGAGGTCGGGTTGATCGACAAACCAGGTTCCGTGCGACTCAGCGTCGTTGAGCGGAATACCGTTAACTGCCACGTTGATGCGGTTCATATCGGTGCCGCGAATTCTGAAGTTGGTGTATCCAATTCCGATACCGGCATCGGAAGTGGCTACAAACGAAGGTGTTAACTGAAGCAAATAGGGGATGTCCTGTCCTATGTTTTTTTGTTCAATCACTTCGCGCGAAAGATTGTTGTAAGCCATCGGTGTTTTGTTGCCCGCCACCGAAGCAGAAATCATCACTTCGTCTGTCAGTACCGCGTTTGGAGTGAGTTCGACGGTGATTTTTTCGTCATTCTTCAACGTGATTCTTCTTTCTTCGGTTTTAAATCCGATAAACGAAACCTGCAGAAAATATTCGCCGGGTTTCAGGTTTTTAAACGCAAAAGAACCATCTGACTTCGAAGAAATTCCATACATTGTGTTGGTTAAAACCACACTGGCTCCGGCAAGAGGCTCGTTACTGGAAACAACAGTTCCTGACAATCTGATTTGCCCCCATGAGGCAAAAACAATCAACTGCAGCAGCAGCCCAAAAAAAACTTTTTTCATTTTTAAGAAATTATTGGTTAGAACTAACCAATGAGGCAGGGAAACTTCCCTTTGCACTCCCTACGCCGGCATTATCCGGATCAGGTTCATTGAGTATAATCTCAGTCCCATTTTATTGGAACACCCCATTGCATAAATATCGGGGCAAAGGTATCAGAGATTTTTGAAAGTAGTTATTCCTGAATCAAAAATTTTTCGAAAGCTGTGCGCAATGCTTCGCTGATCCGGATGGGCCGCATGGTTTGGCTGTTTATAAACGAACCTTTCTGATAACCAGAAGTGCACAATTCATCTTTTTCGTTGTAAAACCTGAACTGTAAAATCGCTGAGGCATTATTTATCTTCGAAACCCAGGCTTCGATTCGCACCTGGTTGTTGAGAAAAAGTGCTCTTTTATACTGAATAAATGTTTCGGTGATAATGGGTAACGTATTGTATTTATCAAGTAAACCGGTAATTGAAATACCTGCGGCTTCGAACAGTTTTACGCGTCCGTTTTCCATCCAGATAATGTAGTTGATGTTGTTTACATGTCCTACAAAATCAATATGGTAGGTGTAAATATTTTCTTCGAAAATAAGTTTTTGCATGGCGTAAATTTATCAAATTCAGGGTTTGAACTCAAGTTCTGAGAAACGGCGTTTTTTCTGCAGAAAGAATTTCCACATGATACTTTTGGAATAAACTTCGGGATGATTTTTTACGATTACAAGTTTTTGAGTCTCTTTTCTTTTTCGAATCAGTGTTCCGAGATTACGGTAAAACGAGGCGTGGGCCTTAATAACCGCCCAAAACTCCCTGAAATTGAACCCCAGAATAAACTTAGCTGCAGCAATTCCATCAAGAACCATTCGGGCAAAAAATATTCGTGTAAACTGGTGGTGCGGGAGATTTTTAAACAACATATACAGGTTATTTCTGAAATTCAGATAAATTTTCTTCGGACTTCCGTATGAAAGTGTACCGCCGCCTAAATGATAAACAAGGCTTTTAGGTTGATACTGAATTTTATATCCCTGACTTTTTAACCGCCAGCACAAATCAATCTCTTCCATGTGAGCCCAGAAATCGCCATCGAAACCGCCTACATTCTTAAATGCACTGCTTTTTATGAACATACAAGCACCCGAGGCCCAGAAAATCGGGGTTGGCTGGTTGTACTGCCCATCGTCAACTTCAACGCGGTTCAGTATTCTACCCCGGCAAAACGGGTATCCGAATTTATCGATAAAACCTCCTGCTGCACCTGCATATTCAAATAATTCGGGCTCATTAAAACTGAGAATTTTAGGATGAACGGCTGCCAGTTTTTCGTCGGTTTCAAAAAGCCGGGTACAGCTTTCAATCCAGCCGGTTGTTACTTTTACATCAGAATTTAGTAAAACAAAATAGTCAGCTTCAACCTGTTTTAAAGCCTGATTATATCCTTCTGCAAATCCGAAGTTTTCTTTCAATTCAATGATTTTTACCGTTGGATAATTTTGCCGGAGATGCTCAACCGACTTATCGGTTGAGCCGTTGTCGGCAATAATGATTTCAGTATTTTCCGAAGTAGAATGCTGAATTACCGAAGGCAAAAAAATGTCGAACATTTTTACCCCGTTCCAATTGAGAATTACGATGGCAGTTCTGGTTTGTTTTGCCATAACAATCAGTCGGTAAGTATTTTGGTGATAATTGTTACCAGCTTGTCTTTTTCAGTTACTTCTATTATTTCAGAAATTTTCGAAACACGGTCGGGTTCATTTCCCTGCAATAAACTTTCAATCTCGCGAATATTTTTACCGGTCAGTTCATCTTTCAGTAATTCCAAAAGCTTATCTTTTCCATACTCCGGTTTTGGTAACCCGAAGGTTTTTAGTTCAGCAATGGTTGCAGTTATTATTTCTTCGGCCTGAATAATTACAGGGTCTTTTTCGCTGGTTTTGCCAGTTGCTGCTGTATCGCGCAGATTCCAGCTCGAATAATCGTACGCCAGTTCTGCAATCATTTTTGATTTCGAATTTTCTTTTCCAAAAATTCTTTCCAGATAAATTAATGTGCTGTTTTTCCAGGCATCCAAATCGAATTTTTTATCGTGTAGCTTATTGATTTGTCCCTGTAAAAGAGCGATTTCCTTTTCTGCCATGAGTTGAAATGTTTTGATGCAAGATACAAATTATTCAACCAAAACAGTGGGTCGAAACTAATAGTTCAACCCAAAAATTCACAGGGGAAGGATGTCGTATTTCTTAAATATTGCATATTTAAATGTGCAATATTTGCGAAAAATGCACTTCTAAATGTGCAAAAATTATTCTTTTGACCCCAGATGACGGTGAATAATCTGGTAGAATTCATCGAAAAAATTGTTTCCGGCAACTATAATTTCTCCACCGAACAGCCAGTTGTCGCCACCATTAAAATCAGAAACTTTGCCTCCGGCCTGCTGAATAATGAAAGCTCCGGCAGCCACGTCCCACGCGTGAAGCGCGTGTTCGTAAAAAGCATCGAAGCGGCCTGCCGCCACATACGATAAATCTACAGCGGCCGAACCCAGCCGTCGCAAGCCACGGGTGTTTTGCATCAGGTGTTTCATAGCAGCAATGTAATCGTCAACCCGTTCAAAATCGTAATACGGAAATCCGGTGGCGATGAGTGTATGCTGAATATCAGCGGTTGGCGATACTTTTATTTCGGTGCCGTTCAAATAGGCAGGACTGTCCTTCCAGGCGTAAAACATTTCATCGAGCTTTACTTCGTAAACAACACCCAAAACAATCTGGTTGTCTTCCATCAGTGCAATGCTCACCGAGTGTGGCGCAATGTGGTGCAGAAAATTGGTGGTGCCGTCGAGCGGGTCGATAATCCAAACGTATTTTTCATTATTTCTGTCAGCAGTACCTTCTTCTGTCACAAATCCTGAGCCCGGGATGAACTTTTTTAGTGCTGTAACAATATTTGCCTCGGCTGTTTTATCGACATAAGTTACAAGGCTGGTAATTCCCTTAAATTCGATGTCGCTTTTTTTGAAATTATTTCCTTCGCGACGGATAAAATCACCGGCTTCGCGGGCAATTTGTTGCACCTGGTTACAAAGTTCCTGATAGTCCATTTTGTATTGAATTTGATGATTAAAGAATGTCGATTGCCATATTTCCGTTGGGAAGCACTGATTTCAGTTTTACTGTTTTTAGTTGGTTGTCAAATCCATCACAATAATCAGTCTCCACTTTGATGTAGTTTTCGGTAAAACCTGTCATCGTTTTGTTAGCCGACTGCGCCTCAAAAAGTACAGTTTGTGTTGTGCCCATATGTTTTTCGTAAAAAGCCCTCAGTTTTTTTTCTGAAAGATTCAGGTAGCGCTGGGTACGGCTTTTACGTTCGGCGGGGTCAACTTTCCAAGGTATTTTCAGCGCTTGCGTTCCGCTTCGTTCGGAATAAGTAAAAGCGTGGAGTTGCGATATTTCGAGACTGTTTATGAAGTTATACGACTCTTCGAAAAGTGTATCGGTTTCGCCATTAGTACCAGCAATTACATCGACTCCGATAAAAGCATGCGGTACAATTTCGCGAATGCGTTGTATGCGACGGGCAAAAAGTTCTGTCGAATATTTGCGTTTCATCAGCGACAAAATCTCGTCGGAGCCCGATTGCAACGGAAGATGAAAGTGTGGCATGATTACTCGTGATTGCGCAACCATCTGAATGATTTCATCCTTCAAAAGGTTGGGTTCGATAGAGCCAAGACGCAAACGTTGCATCCCGTCAACTTTTTCGAGCGCTCTTAAAAGGTTCAGAAAATTTTCATTGGTCGATTTGCCAAAATCACCAATGTTTACACCGGTGAGCACCACTTCCTTAAACCCTTTCTCAACGGCTTTTGCTGCTTGTTTTGCTGTATTCTGAATTGTGTCATTCCGGCTTTTACCGCGGGCATACGGAATTGTACAAAACGAGCAATAATAGTCGCAGCCATCCTGAATTTTAAGGAAACTTCGGGTGCGGTCGCCCCACGAAAATGCCTTGTGGTAGCTTTTGATGTCGGCCAGGCGGGTTGTTTTTATTTCTGTAGTGTCACGTTTTGTCAAGTCGCCGAGATAGGCGGGAATATGAAATTTCTCCTGTGTCCCCAATACCAAATCAACCCCTTCGATGTGGCCAACTTCTTCGGGTTTCAATTGCGAGTAGCAGCCCACCACAATCACCATGGCATCGGGGTTTTTCCTTACTGCACGGCGAATGATATTGCGGCTTTCCTTGTCGCCTTGGTTGGTTACCGAGCAAGTATTAATTACGTACACATCGGCTTTTTCATCAAATTCAACCCTTTCAAAGCCAACTTCTTTAAAAGAGCCGGCAATAGTTGATGTTTCCGAAAAATTGAGTTTACACCCAAGTGTAAAAAAAGCAGCTTTCTTCCCCCTGTAATCCATCTGTCAAAATATATTTTCTCAACCCCAACCCCCTCAAGGGGGTAATTGTTCAAAATTTCTAATCTGATTCGTTTGTTAATTTTCCCCTTGAGGGGATAATGGGGTGATTATTTTATCTTCAAATCATAAAAACAAACAGCGGCAAAGGTAGAAAAAAGCTGCTTATGGCAAATTTCGAATTCCGGTGAGCGCATCCACCGTCAGCTTTGCTGCGGTGTAAGCGAACAAAACACTAAAAAATCCTTGACGGAATCGGATTCCTCGTCAGCTTGTTGCGAGGAGTTTCAATTCACAGCAGGTTACTTGCCAGCTCGGCCAGATAGCTTCGCTCGCCTTTTACAAGGTTGATGTGTGCAAAAATATCCTGGTTACGCATACGGTCGGTCATAAAAGCCAGGCCGTTCGACTTCATATCGAGATAAGGAGAATCGATTTGCTGCAGATCGCCGGTAAATACCATTTTTGTTCCTTCGCCGGCGCGGGTGATAATGGTTTTTATTTCGTGCGGGGTCAGGTTCTGCGCCTCGTCGATAATAAAAAATGCATTTGATAAACTCCGGCCACGAATGTAAGCCAGCGGAGTGATGTTCAACCTTTCTTCCTTGACCATATCCTCAATTAACTGGTATTCGTTGCTCCGCGGGTTAAACGAATGTTTTATCACCGCAAGATTATCGTACAAAGGTTGCATGTAAGGACTGATTTTTTCGCTGGCATCGCCGGGTAAAAAACCGAGGTCACGATTACTGAGCGCCACAATCGGTCGGGCGAGCAAAATCTGTTCATACAATCTGTTCTGTTCAATTGCGGCTGCCAGCGCCAGCAAGGTCTTGCCTGTTCCTGCTTTTCCGGTAAGTGCAACCAGTTTAATGTCAGGGTTCATCAGCATGTTCAGGCTGAAGGTTTGTTCGGCATTTCGTGGTTTGATTCCATAAGCAGGCTTTTTCTCGATGCGGTAAACCCGGTTCGATTTTGCATCGTAACGTGCCAGGGCACTTGATGAAGAACCTTTGAAAATAAAGCACTCATTCGCTTCGGGGGTAAAATTGGATTTTACTTCTTCAGTAGCCAAAGAGCCCTGGTTGTAAAGTACTTCAATTAATCCATCGCTGAAATCATCAAAAGTGGTTACAGTTTTATCAAGTACACTCTGGTCTTTTACCTGGTCGGTTTTGTAATCTTCCGACTGAATACCCAGCGATTTTGCCTTCATCCGCAGGTTAATATCCTTGCTAACAAGAATCGTTTTTCTCTTTGGATAAGCTTTCGATGTATAATCGGCGATTGCAAGAATCCGATGGTCGGGAATATCTTCGCGGAAAGATTCTTTTAAAACATCGGAAAAAGGTTTCCCGGTTTCAATCCTTAATTTTCCGAGCCCTTTGCCCAATAGCTTGCCGCCATTGAACAATTCGTCGCCAACAATTTCATCAAGCAGCCGTGTGAATTCGCGTGCCTGGAAATTTATCAGGTCGTTTCCTCTCTTAAATTTATCCAGCTCCTCAAGTACTGTTATCGGAAGGATAATGTCATTATCCTGGAACTGGTAAATGCAGGTGTGGTCGTGTAAAATTACATTTGTATCGAGAATGAAGATTTTACTTTTCTTTGTTGTACTCAGCATTTCGTAGGAATTTGAATTTTCTAAATGTATGTAAATTGAAATAACCTGCTGAAAAAGGGAGGAAGATTTAATTAACTTGTAACAGTTGATAAAAAATAAACAGTGAATTACCAAGAAACTATCGATTTTTTGTTTGCCAGATTGCCCATGTTTCACAGGATTGGGCCAGCCGCATACAAAAACAGTCTTGAAAACACGCTTTTAATGGATGCTTTCTTCGGGCATCCACATCAGACTTTTAAAACGATTCATGTGGCCGGAACCAACGGGAAAGGCTCGGTATCACACATGCTGGCTGCTGTTTTTCAAAAAGCCGGTTATAAAACCGGGTTATATACATCGCCCCATTTGATCGATTTCAGAGAGAGGATAAAGGTGAACGGAGAAATGATAAGTAAGGAAGAGGTTACGGAATGGATTGAAAAATATGCCCTAAAACACAACCTTTGGAACATCGAACCATCGTTTTTTGAACTCACTGTGGCAATGGCATTCGATTTTTTTGCACGGCAAAAGGTTGATATCGCTGTTATCGAAGTTGGTTTGGGCGGAAGGCTCGATTCAACCAATATTATTACTCCCGAAATCAGTGTAATTACAAACATCAGTTTAGACCACACGCAACTGTTAGGCGATTCACTGGAAAAGATTGCATTTGAAAAGGCAGGAATAATAAAACCCGATGTACCGGTTGTAATTGGCGAAACAAATACAGCGACTGAAGTTGTTTTCAGAAGAATTGCAAAAAATAATGATGCCCCGATATTTTTCGCCGACCAGGAATACAAAACTGAATACGCTTTATTGAGTATAGATGGAAAACAGGTTTTGAGTATTTTAAAGAGTGGCAAACCTGTTTTTAAGAAATTTAAACTTGATTTGGCTGGAAACTACCAGCAAAAAAATGTTCCAACAGTTTTACAAACATTAGAAATTTTGATTCAAAGAGGCTGGAAAATTGATGATGAGGCAATTTACAATGGATTGTCTCAGGCAGCCAAAATCACCGGATTGATGGGTCGCTGGCAGATTATTGGCAATAATCCGCTGGTTGTATGCGATACGGGGCATAACGAGGATGGTTTGAAGATGGTTATGGAACAAATTGGGAATACTGCATTTAAAAAGTTGCATATCGTTTTTGGGGTTGTGGCCGACAAAGATTTAATGCGTGTTTTACAACTTTTACCCGTTGACGCAACATACTATTTTACAAAAGCAAACCTGCCACGTGCCTTAAACGAACATGAACTGATGAAACACGCGGCTGAATTTGGATTGAAAGGTGAAAGTTATCAGTCAGTTATTGAGGCTTTTGAAACAGCAAAGGAAAAGGCTGGTAAAAATGATTTTATTTTTGTTGGTGGAAGTACTTTTGTAGTAGCCGAAATTTTGCGGCAAAAATTTTAAAATTGTTTGCAGAACTGAAAATAGGTTTTATATTTGCAACGCTTTTCCAGAAACGGAAAACAAGTTAAGAGGGCGGTTAGCTCAGTCGGTTCAGAGCATCTGGTTTACACCCAGAGGGTCGGGGGTTCGAATCCCTCACCGCCCACGAAAAAGGACAACGAAAGTTGTCCTTTTTGCATTTTAAACCTTTCATTTCTGTAGCGGTCTAACCCCTTGTTGCGACAAAAATTTATGGCCGAAATCAATTTATTTTCAAGATTAATTCACTGGCTGCAGTCAACAGAAATGTTTGCAAGGCCTTCAAACCAACTTCCCGGGAAATGGCAGTTATTCGAGTATTTTGTTGAAACAAATGGGGAACTTAAAAACCTTAAACAACAACAACTTGCCGAACTCAATTTAAGTTGGAATATTGAATTTGCTGCTGACAATCAGTTTGTTCATACGGGTAATATAGGCCTGAATTTGATTCACCCCATTAAAAACGGTAAATGGAAGTTTCGAAAAAACTTTTTGGAACTGGGATCAAAAGAGTCAAAAACTGTCAGATTTCAGTTTGCCATTGAAAAGGAACAACTCAAACTGCTAAAAAAGGATGAAGCCGGACAAATTGAATTCTTTGGTTTCTTTCATCGAATCAGCTGAAAAAAACAGCATTTATTAAAACCTTATTTTCCAATAACTTTTTTGTAAATATCAAGTGCAGCCGGAAAAGGTTGTAACGCTCTTTCAAAAATTCCCAGTGAATAGGCAATTGTAAGTCCATAATTGGTGATTGGCACACCAGCTTGTTTTGCTTTTAAAATTCTGTTTAACATTTCCCTGCGATTCCACATGCAGGCGCCGCAGTGAATAATTAACTTGTAATCCGAAATATTTTCAGGGAAATCATGCCCGCGCATATTGTCGATTTGCAATTTGCCCCCAACATATTGGGTAAGCCAGCGTGGAATCTTCACTGTTCCGATATCCTCGCCAATCGGGTGATGTGAGCAGGCTTCGGCAATTAGTATTTTATCACCGGTTTTTAGTTTGTCGATTGTAGTAGCTCCCATAACCATTTCGTTAAGGTCGCCCTGGAAACGTGCGAAAAGTATTGAAAATGAAGTAATAGGTATTTCCGGTGGCGTGTCGGCAGCCACTTTTAAAAATGCCTGAGAGTCAGTTACTACAAGTTTTGGGGGTTTGTTAAAACGTAAAAATGCTTCGCGGAGTTCGCGCTCTTTAACCACAATTGCAAACGAATCGTTATCGAGTAAATCGCGGATGCTTTGAACCTGCGGGAGAATCAGCCTTCCTTTCGGCGCTTCCTTATCAATAGGAACCACCAGAATTGCGGCCTCACCAGGTTCAACGAGATCGGATAATATGGCCGGTCGTTCAATAAAATCGGGAGGAGCAGATTGAAGAAGCAGTTCACGGAGTTTGTCGATACCGTCATTCTTCAAGACCGATGTTTTTACAAAATTTATTTTTTCTGTTTTGAGATTCTGAGTTACTGTACTGTTTTCTTCGTATAAATCAGCTTTATTAAAAACAACGATAAATGGGATAGCGCGGTCTTTCAGTTCGTTAATTATTGTGAGTTCAAAAGAACCCCAGTCGTTATAGTTTGAAACAACAACGCCCAGGTCGGTACGGTTAAAAACGTCCATCGTTTTTGCCACCCTTTTTTCTCCCAGATTGCCAATATCGTCAATGCCGGCGGTGTCAATAAAAAGAACCGGTCCAAGCGGTAAAAGTTCCATCGGCTTTTCAACCGGGTCGGTTGTGGTGCCGGCAATTTCTGAAACGATAGAAACATCCTGATTGGTCAAGGCATTTAAAATGCTTGATTTTCCAGTATTTCGGCGGCCAAAAATACCGATGTGTAATCTGAACGATTTAGAAGCTTTCATCAAACAATGTAATTTGATGGTCAAAGTACAAATACATTTTTGTTTGTACAATCAGTGACAAAAAAAAGGGTGCTTTAAGCGCCCTTTTTTGTATCGTCAAGTCAGATTATTTGTTTTCCTCTGCCTTCTTTTCTCCCGTGGAGCAGGTTTTTCCAGAGGCTGCACAACTTTTTTTCTGAGTTTCAGAGCATCCGGTTGTAGCTGTTTTTTCAGCTGATTTTTCTTTTGATGAACAACATGCACTGGTGGTCACTTCTTTTTTTGTTTCTTTCTTTTTGTCATCTTTATTATCGATGGCAGCATTTGAAGCAACGATTCCAAAACCGAACGCAAATACAAAAACGAGAATTAGTTTTTTCATTGTTACAGCAGTTAAAGATTTTAATTGTTTTTAATAAACTTTTGTTTGTAAAGCTACTTTCGTGGCATGCAAACCTGCTGTAATATAGAATATTCAGGTGAAATAAAAAATTTGATTGATATATAGTAATAAAAAAAGCTGTTCTTTTTGAACAGCTTTTTTTATCAATTTACATAGCTCAACTATTTTGCACCTTCTTTTTTCTCTGTGCTTTCGGTTTTTGCTTTGTCACAACATCCGCCTGATTTTGCAGTTCCGCAACCTTCGCTTTTTGCTTTTGCATCAGTTGAAGCGGCCTTTGTTTCTTTAGCTTTTTCTTTTTCAGCTGCAGGAGTGTTGTTGTCATCTGCCGTTACAATGGTTGCTTTTGATTCGTTCACAGTTACTACTGCCGATGCAGACATTGCCATTGATACACCGTAAACTGCTACTAACGCTAAAACTAAAAATACTTTTTTCATGGTCTTTAAATTTAAAGTTATAAAAATCTTTTAATATTAATTACATTTCAATAATACGTACAATTAAGATTACTTCAAAATAAAATAAAGATAAATTAGTATATATATATTTGAATTTGGATTTAAGATGCAGAAAAACAGATAGATATGAATTTGTTAATGATTTTTAAATTAATTCAAAATCAGTTACCCAGCCGACAAACTGCTTCCGCCGATGTTAATTCTTCGAACTCTTTTTCGGTGATAAAACCCGATTGAATGGATGCTTCCTTTATTGTCACAGACTTTAACTGAGCAATTTTAACTATTTGTGAAGCATTTTGATAGCCGATTTTTGGGATCAAAGCAGTTACAGTGGCAGTGGAGTTGTCGATATTTTTCTCGCAAATTCTGGTATTTGCTGTAATGCCCGTAACACATTGTTTATTTAAACCAATTGCAGCGTTACTTAATAAAGTGAGACTTTCGAGTAATGCGTTGGCAATAAGCGGCATAAATTGGTTCAGTTCCAGGTTCCCGGAACTGCATGCCTGTGTGATAATTGCATCATTTCCCATAACCTGAATGGCGCATTGTGCAACAGCTTCGGGGATTACCGGGTTAACTTTTCCGGGCATAATTGACGAACCGGCCTGCAATTGTGGAAGATTTATTTCACCAAAACCAGCATCGGGGCCACTTGAAAGTAATCTGAGGTCGTTACTGATTTTAAATAAGTTTGATGCACACGCCTTAATAATTCCTGAAACTTCGACAAAAACATCAGCGTTTTGGGTGTTCTCCACTAGGTTTTCCGCGCGGGCCAGCCCTATTCCTGTATTTTCGCGGAGGCAATCAACCACCCTGAAAATAAACTGACGCGGAGCACCCAGCCCTGTTCCGATTGCTGTTCCGCCCAAATTTACCACCCGCAACCGTTCTTCACATTTATAAATACGCCAGCGATCGCGGTTAAATGCCTCGGCGTACGCGGTCATCTCTCTGCCAAGTGTTGTAAGCACAGCATCCTGTAACTGGGTTCGGCCAATTTTAACAATGTGTGCAAATTCTTTTTCTTTTTGCTGAAATGCTTCCTGCAATCCAAACACGTTTTTTTCGAGTTCACGAAGCAACCGGATTGCAGCAATTTTCAGTGCAGTTGGGTAGGTGTCGTTCGTCGATTGGTGAAGGTTGATATCGTCGAGAGGCGAAATCAAATCATAACTTCCCGGCAGTTTTCCAAAAATCTGAAGTGCCCTGTTTGCAATTACCTCATTAACATTCATGTTTGTCGAGGTTCCGGCTCCACCCTGCAACGCATCAACCAGAATATGTTCTGAAAGTAGTCCGCGGCTCATTTCAAGACAGGCTTTTTCAATTGCGTCGCCCTTTCCGGCAAATTCATTTAAATAATTCAGTTTGCCATTTGTTTGAGCACAAGCCAGTTTTACATCGCCGTAAGCTTTAATTAATTCAGGATGAACTCTTTTCCCCGACAATGGAAAATTCTCTAAAGCACGGGCAGTATGAATTCCCCAAAGTACTTCGGCAGGTATTTGTTTTTCTCCTAAAAAGTCTGATTCGGTGCGAAATTGAACCATATTATTTTGATTTGCTGATAATATTATAATGCGATAGAATGGATTCTTTAATGGTTAATATATTTTGTTTCAATTGGTTCAGCAATAAACATCATCTTTTCCGTCTTCAACGCGCTGAACTAATTTTTCGGCACGTTGGCGTGCAATGCCACTCATTTCTGAAATTGTTTTACTGATGAGTTCGTTGCCGATATTTACTGTTTCGGGTTTTGCGTAATTTTTTAAATATTCTTTAAACGACGACAATGCATTTGGTGCACAATGCAGTTTTATGTCGCCGGGTTTTGCAAGGTCCATAAAATCATGACCGGTGCGGCCCAGCCGGTAACAGGCAGTACAAAACGATGGAATATATCCCATCAATGCCACATCGTGAATTACTTCATCTAACGGACGGTGGTCGCCAAGACTGAACTGTCCGGAAGGGTCGTCTTCAGTTTCCTCTTCGTAACCTCCGGGGTTGGTTCGGCTGCCGGCCGAAATCTGGCTCACACCCAAGGCAAAAGTTTCGCGCCGCATGTTTGCAGTTTCGCGTGTTGACATAATAATTCCGGTGTAAGGAACTGCCAGTCTGATGATTGCTACAAGTTTGCGGAAATCGATATCGGAAACGGGGAAGGGAGGATGAGAAGCCAGATTACTATTTGTCGCGGGTTCAAGCCGGGGAACACTGATGGTGTGTGGCCCGACGCCAAACTGTTTTTCAAGTTCGAAAATGTGCTGCATCATGGACATAATCTCAAATCTGTAATCGAAAAGACCAAACAAAACGCCGATACCAACATCATCAATTCCGGCTTCCATCGCGCGGTGCAGCGACCATGCACGCCAGTTGTAATCGCGCTTTTTACCGCCAAGATGAACTTTACTGTAGGTTTCGCGGTGATAGGTTTCCTGGAAAATCTGGTAAGTTCCGATTCCGGCTTCTTTCAGTAACCTGAATTCATCGGTTGACAGCGGTGCAATATTTACGTTCACCCTGCGAATTTCGCCGTGCCCCGATTTTACACTGTAAATTGTTTTAATCGAATCGAGAACATATTGAAACCCCTGGTTTGGGTACGATTCTCCGGCAACCATCAGAACCCTTTTGTGTCCTTGTTTGATGAGTACTTCAACTTCTTTTACAATCTGTTCCTGCGAAAGCGAATTCCGGATAATATCTTTGTTGGTTGCCCTGAAAGCGCAATATAAACACTCGTTTGCGCACAGGTTGGAAATATACAACGGGGCAAAAATTACAAGTCGTTTCCCGTAAATGGTTTCTTTTACCTTGTTGGCGGTTTCAAAAAGTTCGGCAAGCATGCTAGGGTCGCTGATGTTGGTGAGTATCGCCACATCGGCAAGATCAAGGCCTTTCATTTCAGCAGCCTTGACAAGTACCTCACGAATTCTGGAAAAATCAGGATTTTTGTTTTCAGCAAGTACATCCCAAACCTTTTGCTCATCGATAAAATCGGACTGAATATTATACATGATTGTAGTTTTTATATGGTTATTTTCGACTCTTAAATTACGGGTTAATTTTTCACAACAAGATGACAAATGTGCGTATGTTTTTATGTTATTGAATATAGAAAAGTATGAACCGTTTTGATTTTGAACCTTTACCTTTGCAGGATGAACAGTTTAACCGAAATTTTGGAACGACGTGATTTTTCATTGGATGAAATATCGTTTTTGCTTCAATTAGCTGGAAAAGAACGCACGCAACTGTTGCAAAAAGCACAACAAGTAAAAAATGAATTCATCGGGAACAAGGTGTATTTTCGTGGATTGGTTGAGTTTTCCAATATCTGTTCAAAAGATTGTTTGTATTGTGGTATCAGAAAAAGTAATCAAAAAGTTATTCGTTATAATGCAACTGATAATGAAATTCTGGAAGCCTGTCGTTTTGCATGGAAAAACCTGTTTGGTTCGGTTGTGCTGCAGTCGGGCGAAATTGCGACAAATGCATTTGCAAAAAGGGTTGAGGGTTTGTTGCGAAAAATCAAGCAGTTTTCGAATAACGAACTGGGAATTACTTTGAGTTGCGGCGAACAAACCCTCGAAACGTATCAGCGCTGGTTCGAAAGCGGAGCACATCGTTACCTTTTGCGCATCGAAGCTTCAAATCCTGAATTGTATTACAAAATTCATCCAAACAACAAAAAGCATTCATTTGAAAAGCGTCTTGAATCGTTGCACTTTCTGCGCAAAGCCGGGTATCAGCTCGGAACCGGAGTAATGATCGGCCTCCCTTTTCAAACTATTGATGATTTGGCAGGAGATCTTTTATTTCTGAAACAACTCGATATTGATATGTGTGGTATGGGACCGTATATTGAGCACGAACAAACACCGCTTTTTCAGTATCGGCATTTAATAAAACCGCGCCATGAGCGGTTTTATTTAGCACTGAATATGATTGCCGTTTTGCGCCTGATGATGCCCGACATTAATATTGCTGCTGCCACTGCACTGCAGGCTATTGATCCTGCGGGGCGCGAAAAAGCGCTGGCAGTAGGTGCAAATATCATAATGCCCAATTTAACACCATGCAGCCACCGAAAAGATTACCAGCTTTACGAAGATAAACCATGTTTAGACGAAGATGCAGCAATATGCCGCAACTGCCTTGAAGCGCGCATTGAACTTGCTGGTTGTGTAATTGGTTATGGCGAATGGGGCGATTCAAAGCACTTCCAACGAGATTAAAGTTTGGATTTTGATTTGTCAAATCGGCGGAAGCGGGCTTCCTCAACCTTGCATTAAAGCATTATTGCATTCGTATATTATCTTACAGTAATGTGAAAGCAGCGTTCTTTTCGCTCGGTAACCACAACACACCTGCCTTCTTTTCGTAATTCGCCAATCGCCTCCGAAAGCAGGCGAATTGCAGGACCATCCGCGATTTCGGCACTTTTCTGCAGCCTCGGTTTGGTAAAAACCCGCGCATAAGTAATATCGAAAGTGGTTCCGTATAAATGAGACGAGTTGGAAGTGGCATTTACATTCGAGCGGCTTAATCCACGTTGACTTTCACCTGTGCGAAGTAAAGACGTTACCTGATAATATCTTTTTTTAAGGTCGTTTTCTGCAAGTTTTTCCTGAAAGCGTTGGCCAATGTCCTCAAGTAATTCGGCTGCATCGGGCGTGAGATACGGATGCGAATGTGTAAGCTTATCCACTACGTAATAATCACAGGTTTCAATTTCCACAAGCTCGTCGTCATCAACCAGGTCATCAATTTGTTCCTTGAATTCCTTATTCGATTTAAAACCTTTTATGCCGTTGGCTTTGGCATATTTCAGGTGGGTGGCATTTAAGTCTTTGTAATAATCGACCCTGATTGTACCGACCGATTTAATTACTTCAGGTTTTTCATCAGCGCCGATGTCAAATAAACGTGGAGTTATTATTATTGCCAGAATTATAAAAAGAATTGTACCGGCTGCGAGGTAAAGTTTTGTTTTTACCGCCTTTTTCAGTCTGAATTTTTTTCCACCCCTGCCTTTCGTCCTGCTCAGCAATTCAGTAATCTGTACCATCTGTATGATTTTCGCTTATTTGTCGGGCAAAATAAAATGAAAAAAGCCAGCAACTGTTGGTATCGGACTTAAGTTATAAACAGAAATATGTTAGCTGACCTGTTTATTTTACTGCCGAAATCCTGAATGACCAGGCAAGTTCGCACGGCAGATTTTTTCTGATTTTTTCAGGAACAATTATTTTAACTCCTTCAGTTGTGTTCTCCCATTTCAGGTTTTCTTTTGAGCCCAACAAATTTACTTTTGCACCTGATACAGCAAAAATACCTTTAACAGTAAACGAAGCAGGTATTTTATTAGCGATAGTATCGCTTGAAGCGATATCATCACCCGGATCCAGATAAATTGCATAAACTGCTTTAGTATCTTTCTGTTGGGTAAGACAAATATTATCTGTTTTATAGGGCAAAATAGCACGTGTCGAATAAATAGCTTCGCCGTTTACTGCTATCCATTTTCCCATTTCATCGAGGAGTTTGTAAGCTGCCTCTGGCCAGGTTCCATCGGGTGCCGGGCCAATATTGTACAGCAGGTTTCCGCCTTTGGCTACAATGTCGATAAGCATGTGAATAGCCTGTTTTGGTGTCATAAACCGCGGGTCGGGAACCCAGGCCCAGCCACCGCCGGCAATAATACACGATTCCCATGGGTAGGGGAGTTGTGTTTCGGGAACATGGTTTTCAGGAGTGAGGTAGTTCTGGTTGGGTCCTGTAACAGCTCGGTCAACGACAATAAGCCCGGGTTGTTTTTCGCGGGCTTTTGCAGCCAGTTCATCTATTCGGATGTCCTGATTCACAATTCTGTTTTTGATAAACCCGGTTTTTGTTTCACTGAGTTTCGATGCGTAAGCACTTTCGTAAATGCCATCAGGTTTTTTAGATACCCAGCCTCCATCGAGCCAAAGAATATCGATTTTACCGTAGTCGGTCATCAGTTCCATGATCTGATTGTGGGTAAACTGCACGAAATTCTCCCATTTTTCGGGGTGCTCAGCCGGGTCGTAATTTACATTCCGGTCAAACGGCGGGAATTTCGGATCCCAATAATATTCGCTGTGCCAGTCGGGTTTTGAGAAATAGGCACCTGTCCACAAACCTTTGGCTCTGAACGCGTTAAAAATCTCTTTGGTAACATTGGCACGCGGGTTTACACTGAATGGCGATTCTTTCGAAGTGATTTTGTAATCGGAGTATTTCGAGTCGAACATGCAAAAACCATCGTGGTGTTTTGTGGTGAAAACCACATATTTCATCCCCGCATTTTTGGCTGCATTCGCCCATTTTTCGGGTTCGAAATTTACCGGATTAAAACTCATTTTCAGGTTTTCGTACTCTTTTTTGTAGGTGAAATAATTGTCAGGATTCGAGCCTTTTTTACGCTCGCACCAGCCATAATCTTCAGGGCAAATCGACCAAGACTCGACAATTCCCCACTGACTGTAAGCGCCCCAATGCATCAGCAAACCAAACTTCAAATCCTGCCACTCTTCAAGTCTTTGCAGTACTTTTTCGTCGGTTGGCCAAACATAGTCTGTTACTTCATGCTCGTATTGTGC
>DYSZ01000033.1:0-6658 GCA_020726265.1 Draconibacterium orientale | reverse complement strand
GTACTTTTTCGTCGGTTGGCCAAACATAGTCTGTTACTTCATGCTCGTATTGTGCTTTTGTAAACAACACAAAAAAGAGAGGAAGAATGGTAATAAATTTTTTCATTTTCAGATTTATAGTATTTAGTACAAAGTATAGAGTATTCAGTATTCAGTATCAGCAATTCCATATCATAATTTAATGTCGTTTAGTTAGTAAAAACAGACTTTCCCGAGTACTCGGGACTCAGTCTGACAGTCACACTGAGCGATCCCGAAATTTAGGGAGAAGGGTGTTCGAAATATCTTTCCTTTGTTTTTATCCTTAGCAAAACGACATTGTATCATAATTATCAACGAGCAGAAGGAGTTAAATTGCCAACGATTTTTTTACCGTGGAATTCGTTAGCGCCGGTAAGCTTTTGAATTTCTTCAACATTCGAATCCAAAACTTTCCCTGCCACCAGAATTGTAATTTTTTCTCCGGAAAATTCAATCATTTTACGAATTGTTTCCTGACCTTCCAATGCAGTTGCTTTTCCACCTGAAGTAAGAATCCGTGTTATTCCGGGAATTTCTGTCAGGATTTTTACTCCTTCAGCCGGGTTGTCCAGCACATCGATGGCTTTGTGAAATGTTGCCGGCAAAGGTTGTGCATATTCGGCAAGCAGCTTTGTGTTTTTTATATCAATCTGGTTTTCAGGAGTCAGAAGCCCAAAAACCACACCTGCAGCACGCACTTTTTTTGCCAGGTCGATATCGGCTTTCATCAGTCTGATTTCATCTTCAGAATAAACAAAATCACCACCCCGCGGACGAATCATAACCATCACCGGTATTTTCAGCGCTGAACTGGTCTTCAGCATAAGTTCAAACGATGGCGTCAACCCGTTGAGATGCAAATCGGCGCACAATTCAATTCGTTCAGCACCATACTTTTCGGCCAAAACAGCTTCTTCAAGAGTTTCAACACAGGCTTCTTTTATCATACCGTGAAAATAATTCTTTTGATTCGATTTTAGAATTTCACAATTGCTTTTAATTCACCAAAAAATCCTGAATAATCAAGTTCAACAGGCGGATTGCCGGGCATGAAGAAATTGGTGTTAAAATCGTTAAATTTAACAGATCGGTAGCCACTGTTAATTTGTATTCCAATCGAATGATTTATCATAAATTCTAAGCCGCCGGCTAATTTATATCCGAAACTGTTATCTGTCCCTTCAGTTAAAAATCCGTTTTCGTTTTCAGAATATCGCGAGAAATAGGGGCCAACACAAGCGGAACCCAAAAGAGTAATATTTTCTGTAATTGGGTTGGTCATGAATTCCAATCCTGCCAGTATTCCTGTCGTTTGGTTGCTGCTTTTGTAATTGGAACCATAAGCTTCAAGGGTTCCTTCGGTTTTGGAATTCAGATTCTCGATACCCGCTTTTATGCCAATATTTTGAGTAAAAAAGTAACTGACGTTAAAATCGAATCCAAAACTGTTGTGTATAGGTTCAATATTTCCGTCCCACGTTTTGTTCAGATAATCGAAATAGTTGTTTAGTGCCGACATGTTCACGAATGAGAAAATTGCTCCCGTTGTTAATCCGAACCGTTGAATCCCGGGGTCAACAGATTCGCCCGGCAATGCACCCGTTTGGAAGTAATTTCGTGTAATTTCTTTTTCTGCTGCTGTTTTTATATCATCGGAAAGTTTCAGAGGAGGGTCGGGAAATTTAATTTTCAGTGCATTGGTTATAAGTCGTTTTGTTGTTTCCTGTGCCGGAGGTATTGTAATTTTGCAATCGGCCCAAACATTCCACAAATCAAGAATACTTTCCAGTTCCGACAAAACTTTTTCCATATCTGCGGTGTAGGTTCCAATATCTTTTTTAAAGGTTGCAACAGCTACTTCAAGTTTTCCGAATTTGCTGTTCAATTGTAGTTTTGAATTAATTTTATCTTTCTTTGGATCGATGTTTTTAATGTAATTTTTTCGGTAGTCGGCCATCAAAAATTCCATTCTTTTTGCTGATTCATTTATTTCCCGTAATCGAACTCTGATCATGGCAATGTGTGCTTTAATCTGCGCCTTTATTTCTTCAATTTTTTCTTTCTCTTCCACAGTGATTTCCGGAGGTTTTTTACGTCGGCATTTTTCCAGTTCCTTTATCAGCTTGTTAATGTTATTCCAATGTGAATCAATATCCTTTTTCGCCCAGTTGCAAAAACGGCAATGATAATTTATCTCTGCCATGTACGAGCGGAGTTCATTTAATTCCATAGATAAATAATTGTTTTCGAAGTCTTCCTGAATGTTATAGGTTTGCTCATCGGTTAAAAGTGCATGCATTCCTTCATGAATCATTCCACCTGCGAGTAAGTGCATGTTTTCTTCATTCAGGTTTTTTAAGAGGTTATCATACAGTTCTTTGCCTAAATATTTTTTTAACCTGGTATGATTTTCTTCGTCTTCAAAATAAGGAGCAAGTTTTCCTAATTTTTTATTGAAATCTGATTTGTTTTCATTCGACATCGCATTATATGCTGCAACGACTGAACCTGATTTAAATACTTTCTGGTTATGAATTACACTTTGTAATTCAGGTGAATTGTAAACCGAAATACAAATGTTACCATTATAATAGCCGTGTAACATCATGTATTTACCGTCGTTTAAATACACAAAACGATCGGGGTTATATTGCCGCACTTTATCCCAGGCACTTGAAAGAGATCCTTCTTTGATAAGGGTGTTTTTATTCTTTGAGTCAGTCAAATCCTGGATGAACAGAGTTGAATTTGTGTTACAATTACCTATTTGGGTTATTGTTTCTTTAAGAATTGTACCATCTTCTGTTTCTAAATCATTAAAAGGAGTGACCTGATCTTGTGAATAACCGTGAAAACTTAGAAACATGGTAAAAAGACAAAAGGGGATAACAATTAAGTTGAAATTCCTGATTTTCATGTTTTTGCTTTTATACGTAAATCTTCATTTTTTGATTTCAAATTCATTTACAATTTTCAAAACACAAATAGGTCGCCTAATAATTCAATATTTAGTAATTTTACACCCTTGTGGAATTCTAATGAGCAACAACCAAAATTATAACTTAGTTACCATTTTAGGACCAACAGCTACCGGAAAAACCGGAGTTGCAGCCAATCTCGCATCAAAAATCAACGGTGAGGTGATTTCTTCCGATTCGCGCCAGATTTACCGTGGTATGGATTTGGGAACAGGAAAAGATTTAGCCGATTATTTTGTCGATGGTATTGCCGTTCCGTATCATTTAATTGACATCGAAGATGCCGGCACTCATTACAACGTTTATCGTTTTCAAACCGATTTTATCAGGGTTTTTAACGAGATTGAATCACGCGGTAAATTCCCGGTTTTGTGCGGTGGAAGCGGTTTGTATATTGAAGCTGTGTTAAAAAACTACCGACTGATTGAAGTTCCGCCCAACAAGGAACTCAGAAAAGAACTGGAAGATAAATCGTTGGCAGAACTCACAGAAATTTTGAAATCGCTTAAACAGAATTTACACAACGAAACCGATGTGGAAACCGACCGCAGGGCAATTCGCGCCATCGAAATTGAAAAACATTACGCCGGAAATCCGCAGATGGAATCGGAAATGCCGGAAATCAACAGCCTGAATATTGGGATTGATTTTGACCGCGAACTGCGCCGCCAACGTATTACGAGTCGTCTGAAACAAAGACTTGACGAGGGAATGCTGGATGAAGTGCAAAAACTGCTTGACTCGGGACTGACACCTGAACAGCTGATTTATTACGGACTTGAATACAAATACCTGACCCTTCATTTAACCGGACAACTTCCTTATAACGAAATGTTTCGCCAGCTTGAAATTGCCATTCACCAGTTTGCCAAACGGCAAATGACCTGGTTTCGGGGTATGGAAAAACGGGGTACAAAAATTCACTGGATTAACGGGCATTTTCCGATGGAAGAAAAGGTGTATGCGATTCTGCAATTATTCAAAAATCAATAAATCTAAAATATCGAATAAGGAATGAAGTTGAGGTATTATTGCTTTCAACTTTTTGATTTCTTATTTTTCTGGATTTTTTTTCCATTCCAAACTAGCCGTGCCCGAATCAGTTCAACTGCATCAGTTTCGCGCACCACACTGCACAAATGATTTGTTGTATCAATAAATTGCTTTTTTACAGCAAGTTTGTCGTTTGGCATTCCTTCTTTTAAAAAATTGATTTCGTATTCCACAAGCTCATTTCGTGCATGAAACTCAAAATCGTAACTGTCGATAATTCGTTCGATGTAACGACCCGTGTTAAAATGCTGGTTGATATCGATTTCGTTATAAAGGACTGGTGTAAACTGCAGTTCAGCTTCCGATTGCGGCGCTTTTACCTTACCCGCATTTTCGCCAAAAACACTCTCTTCATATTTCGGAAAATCGGTAAACTCCGAAAGCCGAATAATGCGTTTGGTGGCGGTGTCGAGCACCAGCCAGCTGCTGGTTGCCTGCGCAATGATAGTATTGTTGTCGTCAACAAAATTAAAATCGCGGTAGCCATAAAAACCATCAGTTCCGCGCGACCAGGTTTCGAGTGTGAAATTTTCGGCCCATCGCGGGCGGCGGTTAATTTTTACGAGTAACCTCGAAAGCACCCAGAATTGTTGTTCTTTTCTGAGCTTGTCGAATCCGAAACCCAGAACATTGGCGTGTTCCCAGGCGATGTCCTGCATTTGGTAAAACATAAACGATGCAGACAGTTTCCCGGTGCGGTCGATAAAATACGATTTGGTGGAAAGTTTGTTAATGTGTTTCATATTAAAAAGTCTGAAGTCAGAAGACCGAAGTTAAATTCATTTTTAAAATATCGTTCTGATTTCGGACTTCCTTATTTTAAATGCTTTTGGTCGTTTCTCAATTTAAATTCGAAAGTTAATGAAATCCGACTCCCGACTTCGGACTTCCGGCTTTCTTAAACTTTTCGGTAAAATTATTGTTCGGTTTTGTAAAACAATTGCAAATTGCCATTTTTGCGCAAATTTTTAATACAATGGGTGGAATTATCATAAAAACAGCAGAACAAATTGAGGGAATCAGGAAAAGTTGCCGATTGGCAGCCGAAACACTCGATTATGCTGAACAGTTTGTAAAGGCTGGTGTTTCTACTGGTTTTATTGACCAGAAAATTGAGGAATTTATGGTTTCTCACGGCGCAATTCCGGCCACAAAAGGATACAACGGTTATCCAAAATCGAGTTGTATTTCGCCAAACAATGTGGTTTGTCACGGCATTCCTTCTGAAAGCACAATCCTGAAAGACGGCGATATCATCAATATCGATGTAACCACCATTTTAAATGGCTATTATGGCGATACCTCGCGAATGTTTTCGGTTGGCGAAATCTCGCCTCAGACTGAAAAACTGGTAGATGCGACATTACATTGCCTGAACTTGGGTATTGAGCAGGTAAAACCCGGAAATTACTTTGGAAATATCGGGTTTGTGATTAATAGGTATGCCATGTCGAAGGGGTACAGCGTGGTTTACGAATTTTGTGGTCATGGCGTGGGGATTGATTTCCACGAAGAGCCTCAGGTTGACCATGCGGCCCGCCGTAATACGGGCGAATTAATGAAACCGGGTATGATTTTTACCATCGAGCCGATGATTAATGAGGGAAAACCGCGCACCAACGTGGATAAACACGACGGCTGGACTGCCCGTACGGTTGATAATAAACTTTCGGCGCAGTTTGAACATACAATTTTGGTAACAGAAACCGGCTGCGAAGTACTCACCGATATTCGTAGCGAGTACCCTGTAAACTAAAGAAGTGCAGACTTTTGTCCACGCGTTTTCTTGAAGAAAGAAACCTTTTTTTTTATAAACCTTAGTAGCAGAAAAGGCCCATCCAAACCTTATTTACCTTATTCATGCTGGAAAGCTGGCACACTGAAAGACTGGTTGATTTTCCCGGGGGGTATCCAGTTTTACTATAATCCATCCCGTCCCGGGATGATACAAAAAACGAAGACAGCGAATTAAAAAATGAAGAACCCCACGGGGTTCGATTTTAGAAATAATGACCAGCTCCACAAAAAACTGTCAGCATTCCCGATACTTCCGGAGAAATGCCGGCGTCCTGAACGACGGGGTGGGTTTGTTTGCAGGAGCTGAACGTAGCTGTCCCAAGAGAAACCGCAAGCGGTATTCCTGTGCTGCAGGTCACACAGGGGGTGAGTGAAATAATATCCGACAAAGAATACATCTCATTGCTTATCTTTGTACTCAAATCAAAAGAAGGATACAAAATGTCGTTAATAATAGAAGAAAAAGACCTTGCAAAGTTTATTATGGTGGGCGACCGTGTGCTGGTGAAGCCAAAAAATCCGGCGGGCAAAACAAAAACAGGTTTGTACCTTCCGCCAACAGTTACCGAAAACGAACAGATTCAAAGCGGTTACATTGTAAAAGTGGGACCAGGATATCCCATTCCGGCTCTAATTGACAACGACGAAGCCTGGAAAGACAAAAAGGAAGATATAAAATATGTACCGCTGCAAACCCATATCGGCGATTTGGCAGTTTACCTCAGCAAAAGCGGTTACGAAATCGAGTTTAACAACGAAAAATACATCATTCTCCCACATTCGTCGGTTTTGATGATAATCAGGGATGA
>DYSZ01000032.1 GCA_020726265.1 Draconibacterium orientale | reverse complement strand
GCCATAACTTTTTATGTTTTAATTTTTTGTGCAATGTTAAAAATGAACGCTTTTGTAAAAAATGATTTATACCAGTTCGTAAAAGTAATTTTCTCAGCCTGCTTTATTTTTTATGTAAGAAACGGATTTGTGCGTTTTTCGAATCCCAGTTTTGTTTCGGGACCGTGACCACAGTACACCACCGTTTCGTCGGGCAAGGCAAATAATTTGTTTTTGATATTCGAAATTAAAGTTTGATAATCGCCGCCGGGCAAATCGGTGCGGCCAATGCTTCCGTAGAAAAGCACATCGCCGGCCACAAGCACACCGGCATCGCTGTTGTACAAACAAACATGACCCAGAGAGTGACCCGGAATATGGAAAACCTGCAAATCAGTATTTCCAAATTTCACTTTTTCATTTTCTGTAAGAAACGAATCGAATGGATTTACAGGATTAATCTCAAAACCAAACATCCTGCCCTGGTCAACAACCCGTTCAACCCAAAAGGCATCGTCAGCGTGCGCTTCAAAAGGAATTCCGTATTCATTTCTTATGAATTCGACTCCCATGATATGGTCGAAATGGCAATGAGTATTGACAATTTTTACCGGTGTGAGATTATTTTCAGCAATAAAATCCCTGATTTCCTGAAACTCCTCTTCGTAATAAAACCCGGGATCGATAAAAATACATTCACGGGTTTCATCGTACATCACATAACTGTTTTCGCCCAGCGGATTCACAACAAATTTTTCAATTTTCAGCATTTTCAGAAATTTACGGTTCCTTTTAACAACGGCACAAAAATAAAGTCGCCGTGGTTTTCAGTTTTGAATTCATTTTCGCCCAACCGGGTCACCATTTTCATTTCCTGTTTCTGGTCGTTGCCCACAGGAATGACCATCACACCACCAAAGGTAAGCTGGTAAATAAGCGCTTCGGGAATTTCAGGCGCCCCGGCAGTAACAATGATTTTATCGAATGGTGCAAAACCCGGCAGACCTTTGTAACCATCGCCAAAAAAACAGGCCGGGTTGTACCCGATTTCAGGCAGAAACTGGTGAACCCTGGCATACAGTTCTTTTTGCCTTTCAATGGTAAAAACGCGTGCTCCCATTTCGAGCAAAACGGCTGCCTGATAACCGGAGCCAGTGCCAACCTCAAGAATTTTATCGCCTTTGCCAACCTGTAAAAGCTGGGTTTGAAAACCAACTGTATAAGGTTGCGAAATGGTTTGGCCGGCGCCAATGGGAAATGCCTGGTCTTTGTAAGCAAACTGGATAAAAGTGCTTTCCATAAAAAGATGACGCGGAACCTTGCTAATGGCCGCGAGTACATTCTCGTCCCTGATTCCTTTTATTTTCAAACCTTCAACCAGTTTTTTCCGCATCCCCTGGTGACGGGGAGTATCGTTTATTGCCATTCGAAAAAATTATGCCCCAAAATTAACCTAAAAAAAATTTACCCTGCAAAATCAACAGCAAAGTAAAAAGAATTGTTGAATACAAAAATGTCAGTTCTATTTCTGAAATTTATCAGTTCAACAAATTTCAGGTTGTATTTAGGGAACAATGCATTCGCTATTAACAGCCTGCGTTGATAAGTTACCCGACGAATGAAAAGGGAGATTACACGGGTTATCTATATTTGTGAAATTACAAAATTGAATTGCCATGCTAAATGTTGGTATCATTGGAAATACAGAGGTTCTGGAACCATTTGTAAAAAGACTGCGTGAAAACAAAAATATTAATGTGATTGGGAAATCATCGGTGGGAACCAACGCACATCTCGACGGGTTCCATTTCTCGATACCTGAATACAACAAAGTGGAATTGATTGAACGCGCCGATGTGCTGCTGATTGACAACGCTTCGCTGATGCCGTTTAAGCTGCTTTCCGACATTGTACGCAAATCAAAACATGTGTTTACTGCAGGGTACCTGAACCTTACCATCGACGAATGTTCGCAGATTGTTAAGCTGGCTAACGAATCAGGATCGGTGATTCAGGTAAGCAATCCCTACTTTTTTACCCCGGCAATGCAGTGGCTGAGTAACAACATTTCGTCGCCCGTTTTTCTCGACATCACCGATTTTACCGAAAGCAACCAGGAAAATCTGCTTTATCCAATAATTTTGATGTTGCTCGATATTACAGGCATCAGTCCAAAAAAAGTAGGTGCTGTTACTTTTAATTCAAGTCCCAATAAATCGGATTTCACCAACGTGCGGCTTGAATATGGCGATGCGTCGGTTGTAAATATCAGTTACGGCTCACTTGAGTCGCTCGAAGAATTTAAGGTTCGCATTTACTCAAAAAACAATTTTATCAGCCTGAATTTTACCCGTGGTAATTTTGTGTGCAACAACCAACCCATCGACCTTTCGGTTGATAAAAACATAAATGAAACCGATTATTTTGTGGAAACAATTATGAATAAAGCCCGAAGAAAAAGCACCCTCGAAGATTATCTTATCGCGATGTACCTGTCGCAAAAAATCAACAAAAAAATTGCACAGTTTTTTGGCGATTAAAGTGCGTTGAAAAATTACTTTTGCCGCAATATTTTTTTTTAAATTCCGTTAATGTGTAAGCATTCTGTATGATTACACTTAACTTAACTTTTGACTTGAAATAATGAATAAACCCTGGCAGGTAGCCAAATATTTGATTTTCGATATTTTAGCCTCGGCAATCAGTTGGATTGTATTTTTTGTTTACCGGAAAGCAATTATTGAACCCCAGCGTTTTGGCATCGACATTCCCATCGAATTTAACAGCCGCTTTTTTATCGGGTTGATTTTTATCCCGGTTTTCTGGGTTACAATCTATTATATCACCGGCTTTTACAAAAATATCTTCCGCCGCTCGCGTCTCATCGAACTCTGGCAAACATTCAGCACTGCTTTGGCTGGGGTGATTGTTATTTTCTTTACGCTTATTCTCGACGACTTTATTCATACCTACAAAAATTATTACCAGCTGTTTTTCACACTTTTTGGGTTACATTTTGGATTGACCTATATTTTCAGACTGATAATCACCACGCAAACCATTCACAAAATTCACCAACGCAAAATTGGTTTTAATACACTGATTATCGGGAGCAATGAACGTGCAGAGAAAATTTACAATGATATGACCAGTCAGATTATGCCTGCCGGAAACAAAATCATTGGTTTTGTTGGTCTCGAAGAAAATAACGACAGCCAATTGAGCAAATATATTCCGAACCTTGGTCAATTTGCCGACCTCACCGAAATAATAGAAAAGAATCAGATTGAAGAAGTTATTATTGCAATTGAAACGGTTGAACATAAACGGCTCAGCGAAATTCTGACGGTAATTGAAAACCGGCAAATCACCATTTGGGGACTCCCTGATCTATACGATTTCCTTTCGGGAATGGTAAAAACAAACACTATTTATGGAAGTCCGCTGATTAAAATTTCGAATGGATTGATGCCTGCTTGGCAGGAAAACACAAAACGCCTGCTCGATGTAACATTTTCGTTGTTGGCAGGGGTTATCTTTCTTCCGGTTTTTGTTGTGCTCGCCATTATAATAAAAGTCAGTTCAAAAGGATCGATTTTGTACAAACAGGAGCGCATTGGCAGGTTTGGCAAACCCTTTCACATTTACAAATTACGCAGCATGTATGCCGGCGCTGAAAATGGCATGCCCGCTCTCTCTTCGGAGAATGACGAACGAATCACACGCATTGGCAAGTTTATGCGCAAAACTCACCTCGATGAGATTCCGCAATTTTACAATGTAATCATTGGCGATATGTCGCTGGTTGGACCGCGCCCGGAAAGACAATTTTACATCGCCCAGATTGTTAAACGGGCACCACATTACACGCACCTGCACAAACTTCGCCCTGGAATAACCTCGTGGGGCCAAGTTCGATATGGGTATGCATCGAATGTGGAAGAAATGCTCGAAAGACTTCCGTACGACATGATGTACCTGAAAAATATTTCGCTGTACATCGATTTTAAAATCATGATTTACACCATAATGGTGAGTTTCGGAGGAAGAGGAAAATAAATTTATTCTGTTCCGAAACTATAATCTCTTTCCACTTTTGCAACACGCACTTTAAATCCCGAATACCATTTTCCCCTACCCAGATTTCTGGCTTTTGTGTGTAATATGTTTTCCTTCCAGTTGCAACATTTCTGTTACTGCTTTTACCTGAAACGGTGTGGTTTCGCCAATAAAATGAAGTGTAAGATGTAAGTTGAACTCCTCAACCCATTTCAATTGTTCGCTTTTGAATGCACCTTTTAATTCCGAAATCAATTCTGACAAAGGCTTTTCGGACTTAATTTTTATGGCAATAAATGTGCGTTTCAAATCAACTTTGATTTAACCGGTGAATTCGGTAAAAATAAAAAAACCGTACAACCAAATGCACGGTTTTTACTATACCGATACTAACAGGAGTATCTATTTCTTTGGTTTAATCTCAATCATCAGGAAACGGTTGGGAATAACCTCATTCTTTTTTACATGAATCTGCACAATTTCACCATCAAAAGGCATACGCACCTGATTTTGCATTTTCATTGCTTCAAGCAGTAGCAGCGTTTCACCTTCTTTTACTTTTTGTTTTGGTTTCACAAAAATATCGATAATGGTTCCCGGAATAAACGAGTACAGTTTATTTTCGTCCGGAGCTTCCCAACTCACTCTTTCCTCAAACTTCCGCGAGTACTGAGTCATATAAACCCCACCCTGAATCACCAGTTCCCTGAGTTCTTTTTTCTCGAACATAACTATTTGGTTTTTAATGATTAAAATGGTGGAATACCATGTTTTTTACTTGGCAGATAAACGCTCTTGTTCTCAGAAACTTTCATTGCATGAAGAATGCGAGAACGCGTTTCTTTTGGTTCAATCACCTCATCAATATATCCCTGTGAAGCAGCTACATAAGGATTGGCAAATTTCTCTTTGTACTCCTTAATTTTCTGCTGACGCATTTCTTCGGGATTTTCAGCTTCTGCAATTTCTTTTCTGAAAATAATATTTGCAGCGCCTTCAGGCCCCATTACAGCAATTTCGGCAGTTGGCCATGCAAAAACAAAGTCTGCACGCAGGTGACGCGAGTTCATGGCAATATAACCACCGCCATATGCTTTGCGCAAAATCACAGTAACTTTCGGCACTGTAGCTTCGCTGTATGCATACAAAATTTTTGCGCCGTGCCTGATTACACCGGCATGTTCCTGGTCAACTCCGGGCAGGTAGCCAGGTAAATCTTCAAGCGTAACAATGGGAATATTAAATGCATCGCAATATCTGATGAATCGAGCCGCTTTATCAGAACTGTCACAATCGAGAACACCTGCAAGCACCATTGGCTGATTGGCCACAAAACCAGTGGTTTCACCATCCAACCTGCCAAATCCGATGATGATATTCGGGGCAAAATGCTCCATTACTTCAAAAAATTCGGAGCTGTCGGTAAGTGTTTTAATCACATCGCGCATGTCGTATGGGATGCGTGGGTCAACGGGTACAATTTCTTCAATTTTCTTTCCTTTTAGCGGTGCTTTTATCGGATAAGGCATTGCTTTTTTGCTGTTGCTGCGCGGAATATAACTAATCAGCGTTTTTATCTGTTCAAAACATTCCTGTTCAGTAGTAGCATAAAAATGGGCGTTGCCGGTAATTTCTGCATGAACGCGTGCTCCACCCAATTCTTCCATCGAAATCTCCTCACCTAAAACCGATTTAATTACACTCGGTCCGGTAATAAACATTTTCGAAATGTTCTCAACCACAAATACAAAGTCGGTTAAAGCTGGAGAATAAACTGCTCCCCCTGCACACGGACCAAGGATAACTGAAATTTGCGGAATAACTCCTGAAGCCAGCGTATTACGGAAGAATATTTCGCCATACCCGGCCAAAGAGTTCACACCTTCCTGAATACGGGCACCACCTGAGTCGTTGATTCCGATAAGCGGAACCCTCATTTTCAAAGCATGATCCATAATTTTGGTGATTTTGCGGGCGTGCGCCAAACCCAGCGATCCGCCTTCAACAGTAAAATCCTGTGCAAAAATACAGATTGGTTTTCCGTCGATAGTTCCGGTTCCGATGATTACACCATCGCCGTGCAATACTTTCGATTCCATTCCGAAATCTTTGGCACTGTGTTCAACAAATAAGTCGTATTCATGAAAAGAGTTTTTGTCCAAAAGGGCCAGAATTCGTTCGCGTGCGTTGAGTTTCCCCATTTTAGCCTGTTTTTCCATGGCTTTTTCGCCGCCCCCCATCTGAACCTCTTTTCTCCTTTTACGAAGGTCGAGAACATTACTTCTAAGTGACATACTATTTTTTTTAAATTATCAAATTCCGCAGTAAACTGTGATTTATTTCTTGCATTTTAAGCGTGGGCAAAATTATAACTTTTTTCCAACGCCTTCCTGAATTATAATTTTGTGTTACGTAATTAAAACATCATTGATACAGGGGTGTCGAAAAATAGTATTTAAAGTTTGAAAAGTGCCGCGTAAATTTTACGCTAAAAAAGTTGGGTTAATTGAAATTAGGATTTTCAGGGAAGTTTTCCCATATGGAATATCGATTACCGGCTTTTTTCACAAAATCGCTCCACGAAACCTGGTTAGCGTCGCGCATAATTATTTCCTCTTCAACATCGGTAACCAGCCACGAGTCTTCTTTTATTTCGTCTTCAAGCTGGCCGCTATCCCACCCCGAATACCCGAGGTAAAAATGAATATCGCACGGATGAACCTGTTTCTCAGCAATCATCGATTTAAGAATTTCGAAATCGCCTCCCCAGTATAAATTGCTGGTTACTCTAATACTTCCTGGCAGCAACAGGCCAATACGGTGAATAAAGAAAATTGAATCGGGAGAAACCGGACCACCCAGGTAAACATTTGCATCGAATGCAGGGAATCCCGGAAAAAACTCCTGCAACGAAAAATCAATTTTCTTATTCAGAATAAACCCAACAGCGCCTTTTTTACTATGCGCAACCAAAATAACCACCGACCTGCTGAAATAATCGCCGTGCAGAAAAGGCTCAGCAATCAGTATCCTGCCTTTTTGCGGCGGAATATTGTTGGTTTTGATTTTAAATATGTCGAGATTCTCTTTCATTACAACAGCCAATTTATAAAAAATAGTTCACGTTTCAAACGTTTTTAGTTCGGGTAATTCAACACCCGTTGCAGGCGATTAACAACGCTGATTTACATGTTGCTTGAAATTCAGCAGATTACTGGTAAATTTTTAAATGAAATGCAACTGCTTTTTAATCGTTGCCAACAACAATGAAAACTTCCTCGCCGGGTTTTGCCATGTAATATTGTTCTCTGGCAAATTTTTCCAGTTTTTCTTCGCCCTCTTTAATATCTTCCAGTTTTTCCCTGTCAACATTAATCATTTTCCTGTAATACTTTTCCTGCTGTTTCAGTTCGTATAACCGGTGTTTATTTTGCTGATGAGCAACAATGCTATTTTCGTCGAAAAAAATTATCCATACCAGGAAAAGCAAAGTGGCAGCCACCCACTTATTTCGGAGCAATTTGAAAATTTTGTTATTGAAATTTATTTTCCTCATGGATATTAAACGTGTACGACGCAAAAATAAGATATTGTAAAGGCAAAAAAAAGAGAGCCAACCAATTTCGACTCCCCATTTATAAACAATGTATCGTTTATTTATTCTCCGTCGGGTTGAAAATTCGGATAGGTGTAATTTTTTGGCGAAACAAATGTTTCCTTGATTGTACGAATCGAAGTCCAGCGCAAGAGGTTGAAAATTGAACCTGCTTTATCATTTGTTCCCGAGGCGCGTGCGCCGCCAAAAGGTTGCTGACCAACAACTGCGCCGGTTGGCTTGTCGTTGATATAGAAGTTACCGGCAGCATTTTCGAGGCGTTTTGTAATTTTTGCAATATTGTAACGGTTTTGAGATAGAACAGCTCCGGTTAACGCATAAATCGAGGTCGTGTCAAGAATATCCAGTGTTTCATCCATCTTTTCATCTTCGTAAACATAAATTGTAAATACCGGACCAAACAATTCTTCTTCCATAGTAATGTACTTTGGATTTGTAGTAAGAATTACTGTTGGTTCGATAAAATAACCTACCGATTTATCGCAATTTCCGCCGAAAAGAACTTCTGCATCTTTGTCTTCGCGGGCGCGGTCGATAAACCCTTTCAGTTTGTCGAAAGAAGCTTCATCGATAACTGCATTGAAAAAGTTGGTGAAATCTTCAGGTGGACCCATTTTTACTGTAGCCAGTTCTTTGCCAAAACGTTCACGAACATTGGGCCAGATACTTGCCGGGACATATGCTCTCGATGCAGCAGAACATTTTTGACCCTGGTATTCAAAAGCACCACGCAACATGGCGATAGTCAGTGTCTGCGGATCGGCTGTATTGTCGGCAAAAATAAAATCCTTGCCACCGGTTTCGCCAACAATCCGCGGGTACGACTTGTACTTTGCAATATTTTCGCCGATTGTTTTCCAAATGCTGTTGAATACACCCGTTGAGCCTGTAAAATGGATACCGGCAAAACTTGGATGAGTTAAAACAACATCGGCCGTAGCAGGGCCACCTGCAAAAACAAGGTTAATTACGCCATCGGGCAACCCGGCTTCACGGAAAATTTCCATAATAACACCAGCCGAATAAACAGCGGTTTTGGATGGTTTCCAAACCACAACATTTCCCATCATGGCAGGTGCAGCCGGAAGGTTACCTGCTATTGAAGTAAAATTGAAAGGAGTAAGGGCAAAAACAAAACCTTCGAGTGGCCTGAATTCATTGTAGTTCCACATTCCAGGAGCCGACTCGGGTTGAATCTCGTAGATTTGAGTCATCACCTGTACACCAAATCTGTAAAAATCGGCAAGTTCACAAGCCGCATCAATCTCGGCCTGAAAAGCATTTTTTGACTGGCCCAACATGGTGGCTGCATTCATTTTAGCGCGATAAGGTCCGGTCAGTAAATCGGCTGCTTTTAAAAATACAGAAGCCCTGTGCTGCCAGGGCAGATTGGCCCATTTTTCTTTAGCTGCCAATGCAGCATCAATGGCCATTTTTACATGCGTTGCATCGCCCTGGTGATAATACCCAAGTGTATGGGCAATATCGTGTGGCGGAAACATGCGGACTTTATTACCTGTATAAATATCATTGCCGCCAATCACCATCGGCAATTCCACTTCAACAGAACGCAATTCTGCTATTTTTGCTTTTAAAGCAACTCTTTCTTTTGTTCCGGGTGCATAGCTTAATACGGGTTCGTTTTTAGCTACCGGCACATGATAAATTCCCTTTGGCATAATTTCAATATTTTCTGAATTTCAAAATCTAGTCAAAAATAATTTTTCAACACCACCAAAATCATAACAAAAATCAGCGTGAAAAAAAATAACAGCCACACATCCCGCTATTTCTCAGTTTTATGTTATTTTCACGCATTAAAATTGTATAAAATCAGTTTTTTTAGTTCATGCTTAAATTTTAAATTGAAACAAATATTGACTGGATTGACGCTTCCACCGGAGAATATTCATTTTTAACGTGTTTCTTTATCGACAAATTGGTAAAAATATTATCTGACAGGCTCTGGTTGGCGCATTCAGCTGACGAAAAGAAACGACTCGCATCGCTGTTTCTGATTTGGGTTATGATTGAACTGTCAGGATTACTTTTTCTGTTTCAAAATCTTTTTTTTCAATTTGAAGAAAGCTGTATTATCTGCAATCTTGTTTGGGTATTAGTGGCTGTACTACCCGTTTTTTGCACAATTAATGGTCGGATTAAATGTTCGTTAAATGCGGTTTTTGCGCTACCGCTGATTTTGTATTCTTATTTTTTCTCCGATTTTAACCGCTCACTCCCTGCCCCCAACAACATTTACATCAGTGTTTTCTGGCTTACCACCGGACTTGTATTTTTAACCATTTATTGCGAAACCGGTTACCGCCTACGGCTTTTCTTTGTTCTAGGGATGCTTACACTTGTTTTTCAATTGTTTAAATACGATAATCTTACAGCTTCATTTGCTGAGTATAAGCCATTGGTTATTCATCCTTTAATCCTTTTTATACTCATTTTCACCATTTTACACATACTTCAGTATCATTTTAAGCACATTATTAACCTGCACAAAGCGGAGACGCAGGAACTAAAAAAATCGCTGACCAAAGTAATTCAGGATTCGGGCTTTTCTATTGCACAACTGAGAGCGGAGCGCGACGAAGCCGGAAATATTGTTCAGTTGCTGATTGAAAGGGTAAATAACACTTTCGAATCGACATTTAAAATTAATCTGTACGAAGTACAGGAACAAAAGGCCGATTACATTTTCGACCTCGTTTTTAAAAGCAAATTTGATTTGAACAGGTACATTTTCAATACGCAGAAAAATAAGAGAAACTATGAATTTCATGCTGTTGCACTCGAGAAGTGGTTTTGGGTGCATGTGCTTCAACCCGACTACCAACACTTTTTTATCATTTTCGAAGACATTACAAAAACCAAAAATAAAATTGCCGACCTCGAAGAAAGCAAGCGTCGTTATAAAGTTTTGCTTGAAGCCATTCCCGACATGTTTTTTGTAATCGACAAGGACGGTACGTACGAAGACCTTGTAATAAAGGAAAGCGCGTTGTTCAAAGTTGAAGATGCAAACATTATTGGCAGCACCATTTACGAAGTGGGGTTCCCCGAAAATATGGCCGAGTATATATTTAATTGTATTCAACATGCCATTCAAAATAATTCGATTGAAACCATCGAATACTCGATGAACACACCCAACGGAACATTCATGTTCGAAATGCGGATAGCAAAACTAAATGCGAACTCAGTGATTTCAATTTCGCGCGATATTACAAAACGCAAAACCACCGAGTTTAAACTTGAAAAAGCTTTGATCAAAGCCGAGGAATCAGACAAACTGAAATCAGTATTTTTAGCCAACCTGTCGCACGAAATAAGAACACCAATGAATGTGATTACCAATTTCACCCGCATTCTGGCCGAATCGGAATTGGAGGACCAGGAAAAAATGGAACTGAACGATGCTATCGCCCTGAACGGAAAACAGTTGCTGAACATGATTGACAATACCATTCATTTGTCGAAAATAGAAACACAGTCGGTTGAAATTGTTCCCCGGTTTTGCAATGTAAACGCTTTACTTCGCGATATTTATAATAAATACTTCATTTTAGTCCCCGACTCAAAAAGCATTCGTATTAATCTGAAAATGAGTGTCCCGAATAAGGAATTTGGTTTTGAAACCGATTCGGAAATTTTAAGCGAAATACTTTCGCTTTTGGTTGATAATGCATTAAAATATACGCTGAAAGGTGAAATCACCATCGATTATGAAATGATTAGGAACGAATGGGTGAAATTTATTATTACCGATACCGGAATCGGGATTCCGGCTGAAGAACACAAAAATATTTTCAGAAGGTTTTACCGTGTACAAAACCAGATTAACAGCGTAACTTCGGGTTCAGGGCTGGGTTTAGCCATTGCTCAGCATTATATTGCCATACTCGGTGGCGAGCTTAATTTCGAGTCAGAACTAGGTGTTGGAAGTAAATTCTGGTTCGAGTTACCATTTAAAAATGGCAGGGGATTTCTTTCAATCGTAGTCTAGACAATCATATCATTGCATTGTCATGTCGAGCAAAATGTAACCGACTAACCTGTCGTACCGTGCCGAATAATCGCTGAAATAAATAAAAATCTGGTATTCATTCTGAGTTTCCCAGAAACTCCCTTCGATATTGGTATGATCGGCTGAGGTTGCTCCCTGCGGCACATATACATATTGATAATTGTAATAGCCCTGTTTTAACAATAACGAAAGTTCGTACGAGCTTGTATTGAAATTCCAGGTCATTTCGTTGCTCTTATTGGCATTCCAGCCAGTCAGTGCACCAAAAACATTTACTGTTCCGCCAAGCAACGGCGATTGCAGCGGAAGTGAAAAATGCACAAATGTGTAATCGCATTCTGTTTCAGGATCACGTATTTCCTGGTCCTGGCTTTCGATTGTAAATTTGCCATTCATTTCCTTATAAAGAAAAAAGTTTTTGTTTGCTCTTACTTCGTCAGGATTCAGGGTTTTATGAAAATAAGGCCGGTGAAAATCGGTGGCAATTACATTCTCTCCATTATACCGGTTAGAGCGGTTATCGAAATATCTGAATTCATTCCCGGCCGGAAAAACATTTTCGCGGTCGTAATCATATTCAAGCCTGTCGGTTCTGATGTACAACGGTTTTAATTTTGTGATGGCATTATCCCAGCGGTTGTTTTGCATCAAAACCACCTTCACATCTTTCAGCGGGTTTTCAATCTTAAAATTATCGTTGTAGGTAATGGTAAAATCAATTTCGTGGTTAGAACCTTTGTAAGCGTCGAATGTTGCCCGGCGAACCGTTGCATCTATTGTAACCCTTGTTTCCACAACATAAAACCGTTGTGTAATTACAACTTTGCTTTTGTCGTTTCCTTCATAAACCACCAGCACATAATTCCCTGAGTAATTCATTTTTACGTTTTCGTTTGGTATCAGCAATTCGTAATGGGTGTAATAAAATGTTGTGTTAAAAGAAAGTGTATAGTCAATCAGTGGATTCTCCGGAAAGCCGGTCAGATAATCGGTTTGGCTCAGATAGCTTTCGTTCCAGTTGGCATCGCAATGAATGATTGTGTAATTATAATCCTTTTCCTCATCGTCCAAATCATCGAATTTAAACAGTAACTGAATATCCTCATTAACAAATAAAACAGGATTACTTAACTCGAACCCCTGACGGTGCATCATTACCGTTTTTATATTTTCACGATAAACCGCATTCTCGTAATAATATTTCTTGTCCTGCGCGAGTGCTGTAAAACTCAACACACAAACCATAAATGCAGCAACATACCAGATTTTCATTTTGAAGTACTTTTAATTACACCAGCCAAATAAACACCAATATTTTAACGTCAAAAATGATGAAATAATCTGAAATAACTAAAATTAATTTCCTTACTGCTGCAAATCGGTCCTGCTTTAACACGCTAATCATTTAGCTTTTATGGCAATTTTAAAGTTAAGTTTAAAATGTAAAAATTGCTTACAGACAATAAATTATTACTTTTGACATTCACAAAAAAACAACACTATTTGAGTTCAATATGTCAGAAACTATTAAGTTACGGAAAGGGCTGAATATTAAGCTGCAAGGAGGTGCAAAACCTGAAGTGGAGACGTTGCCGTTACCATTTAAAGTTGCACTGAAACCTACCGATTTCCAGGGACTAACGCCAAAACTTAAAGTGAAAGCCGACGATTTGGTAAAAGCCGGCGATGCTTTGTTTTTCGACAAGTACCATCCCGAAATTCAATATACAGCGCCTGTTGGAGGAAAAGTTGTTTCGGTTAACCGGGGCGAACGAAGGAAAATTCTTGAGATTGTGATTGAAACTGATGCAAAAGCCGGTTCGGTTGAATTTAAGAAAGCCGACCCCAAAACGCTGTCGGGGGACGAAGTAAAAGAACTGCTTTTACATAGCGGGATGTGGCCATTTATCAAACGCCGTCCATATGGAGTAATTGCTTCACCATCAGAGAAACCGCTTTCGATTTACATCTCCACTTTTGACACTGCACCATTGGCCCCCGATTACAATTTTGTAATGAAAGACCAGATGGGAACATTCCAGACCGGGATTGATGCTCTAACGAGGCTCACCGACGGAAAAGTTTATTTAGGCATCGTACCCGATTCTGCCTTTGCAAAAATTAAAAATGTGGTGATTAACACCTTCAGCGGGCCGCACCCCGCAGGAAATGTTGGTGTGCAGATTGCCAACATCCGCCCGATTAACAAAGGCGAAGTGGTTTGGACAATAAATGTGCAAGATGTGCTTTTTATTGGCCGGCTTTTCGAAACCGGTAAAGTTGACTTTACCAAAGTTTTTGCACTCACCGGCTCTGAGGTTGAAAACCCGAAATATTACAAAACAGTGGCAGGCGCGCCTGTTGCCTCGATTATAACCGGGAAACTGAAAAAATCGGAAAACAAACAGCGCATTATCAGTGGAAATGTTTTGACTGGCACAAAGGTGAGCAATCAGTGCTACCTGGGATATTACGATTCGCAAGTTACTGTGATACCTGAAGGCGACAATTACGAGTTTCTGGGGTGGGCAATGCCCCGTTTCAACCGGTTTAGTTTTTCTCATGCCTATTTTTCATGGCTGAATAAAGGCAAAAGTTATGTTGCCGATGCCAATCTGAACGGAGAAGAACGCGCTTTTGTGGTTACCGGTCAGTACGAAAAAGTTGTACCCATGGATATATTACCGGTTCACTTGCTGAAAGCCATCATTGCCGACGATATCGACAAAATGGAACAACTTGGAATATATGAGGTTGTTGAAGAAGATATGGCGCTTTGCGAATTTGTTTGTACTTCAAAAATTGAAGTTCAGAAACTGGTACGCAAAGGCATTAATCTGATGATTAAAGAGATGGGTAATTAAGAATTAAATTTTGGAAGATATAAATGAAATCACTCAGAAATTTTTTAGATAAAAAGAAACCGCTGTTCCAGCCGGGTGGTAAACTTTCAAAGTTTGGGTCCACCTTCGGGGCTTTCGAGACATTTTTGTTTACGCCCAACCATACTTCGAAATCAGGATCACACATTCACGACACCATCGACCTGAAACGTACCATGACTGTAGTAATCATTGCATTGCTTCCTACTTTACTTTTTGGAAGCTGGAATATTGGTTACCAAAACGGGCTGGCTTTTGGCGTTGAAAGAAGCATTATCGAAAACTTCATTTTCGGGTTTCTGAAAGTATTGCCAATCATGATTGTTTCGTACGGAGTTGGCCTGGGTATCGAATTTATTGTGGCCCAAATCCGCGGACACGAAGTAAACGAAGGATTCCTTGTAACCGGAATTCTTATACCACTGATTATGCCTGTTAATATTCCGCTTTGGATGGTGGCTTTAGCAACTGCCTTTGCAGTTATTTTTGGCAAGGAAATTTTTGGCGGAACCGGGTACAATGTAATGAATGTGGCGCTTATTGCACGCGCGTTCCTGTTTTTCGCTTATCCGGGCGAAATGTCGGGCGACCTTGTGTGGGTTTACGACCTTGCAGGAAATAAACCAGTTGACGGTTTTTCAGGAGCAACACCACTGGCCTATGCAGCACAAAATGCATCTTCAGAAATTGCTTCATTTAAAGATATGTTTCTTGGTTTTATACCAGGTTCTATTGGCGAAACATCAACTCTTGCAGTACTGATTGGCGCAGCAGTTCTCATTTTCACCGGAATCGGAAGTTGGAAAATTATGCTGGCGACGGTTCTGGGAACTTTACTTATGGGCGGAATCTGCAACCTGTTTCCGGCTAACGAATACATGTCGATTCCGGCTTACACCCACCTTGTAATGGGCGGATTTGCGTTTGGGGCAGTTTTCATGGCAACCGACCCTGTAACAGCCTCAAGTACTGAAAAAGGAAAATGGATTTATGGTTTTATGATTGGTATTCTTGTCGTGTTAATCAGGATATTCAACCCGGCTTACCCTGAAGGAATGATGCTTGCCATTTTACTTATGAATGTCTGGGCTCCGTTAATCGATTATTTCGTAATTGAAAGTCATATTAAACGCCGCCTGAAACGTGCAAAAATTAAAGGTAACGCTTAAAACATTATACCGATGAGAAATTTCAGTAATACATACATTTATACATTTTCAATTGTAATGGTAGTGATTGTGGCATTGTTGCTCTCACTGGCAGCCATGCAGTTGAAACCATTTCAGGATAAAAATATTGAAGTGGAAAAGAAACAGAACATTCTGGCTTCTGTTCACATCAATTCAACTCCCGTTGATGCTGTTGATCTGTATTCAAAATACATTACCGAAAGTTTTGTGCTGAATAACAAAGGAGAGAAACTGGAAGGCGAGGATGCATTCAAAATTGATTTGAAGACAGAAATCAGCAAACCAGCCGCTCAGCGTTCATTGCCTGTTTTTGTGGGTACGCTCGACAATGGAAGCAAAGCTTATATTGTTCCGTTGAGAGGCAAAGGTTTATGGGGGCCAATCTGGGGTTATGTTTCACTTCAACCCGATTTAAATACCATTTACGGAACAATTTTCGACCACCAGGGAGAAACTCCAGGATTGGGAGCCGAAATTACTATGGACTGGTTTGAAAAGCCATTTACAGGGAAAACAATCTTTAAAGATTCTACTGAATTTGTTTCGGTAAAAGTGCTGAAAGGTGGAGCACCCGAAGGCGATCCTCATGCAGTTGATGCAATTTCAGGTGGTACAATTACTTCGAAAGCACTTGAAGCAATGCTCGACACCTGTCTTGTCCAGTATAAAACCTACTTTTTAAACAACCGTCAATAAAAATATACACTATGTCAGGTAAAAACTTCAAAATGTTGTCGAACCCGTTTAATCTCCAAAACCCTGTTACGGTTCAGATTTTAGGGATTTGTTCGGCGCTGGCTGTAACTGTTAAACTGAAACCTGCTATTGTAATGGGGCTTTCAGTTATTGTGGTAACTGCCTTTTCTAACCTTGTGATTTCGTGGATGAGAAATTCAATCCCACCGCGTATCAGAATCATTGTTCAGCTTGTTGTGGTAGCAACAATGGTAATTCTCGTTGACCAGGTCCTTCGGGCTTTTGTTTACGATGTAAGCAAACAGTTGTCGGTTTACGTTGGTTTGATTATTACCAACTGTATTATCATGGGCCGTTTAGAGGCATTTGCCATGGGAAATAAACCCTGGCCTTCGTTTATCGACGGGATTGGAAATGGAATTGGGTATGCAGTAATCCTGATAGTTGTTGCTACAGTTCGCGAACTTTTTGGTTCGGGCACTTTACTGGGCTTCAAAATTGTTCCGCAGGCAGTTTATGATGCCGGCTATATTAATAATGGAATGATGATTATGCCTACCATGGCTCTGATTTTGGTTGGAGTTATTATATGGATTCAACGCAGCTATTTTAAACAGTTAAACGAAAAAGAGTAACCTATTAATTTGAAAAGATTATGCAGGAAATAATTAACATATTCGTCAGGTCGGTATTTATCGACAACATGATTTTCTCATTCTTTCTTGGAATGTGTTCATACCTGGCTGTTTCGAAAACTGTAAAAACATCCATTGGGTTAGGCATTGCAGTGGTTTTTGTTCAGGTAATTACCGTTCCGGTTAACTACCTGTTACTAAAATATGTAATGAAACCAGGTGCTTTATCGTGGTTGGGTGAAACATTCCAGGGAGTTGACCTTTCATTTCTCAGTTTTATGGTTTTTATTGCAACAATTGCAGCCATGGTTCAGTTGGTTGAAATGGTAGTTGAAAAATTCTCACCGGCTCTCTACAACTCGCTGGGTATTTTTCTTCCGCTTATCGCTGTAAACTGTGCCATTTTAGGAGGTTCACTTTTTATGGAACAGCGTGAATATGAAAACATCGGACAGGTGCTTTCGTGGGGTTTGGGCTCAGGATTTGGATGGATGCTGGCCATTGTTTCACTGGCAGCAATCCGCGAAAAAATGAAATACAACCAAATTCCACCGGCACTGAAAGGTATGGGAATCACCTTTATTGTTACCGGACTGATGAGTATTGCATTTATGAGTTTTCTCGGTATTAAAATCTAACTCGAAAAAAAAATAACCAATGATTTTAGGTTCAACTGTATTTGTAATTGCATCCAGTATTGTTGCTTTTCTTGTAATTATACTGGCGCTGGTTGCCACCTTACTTTTTGCCAGGGCAAAACTTACTGCCACCGGGCAGGTAAAAATTAATATAAACGAAGAAAAAGACGTAACAGTCAACCCTGGTGGAACTTTGCTCTCCACTCTTGCAGAATCAGGTATCTTTTTACCATCGGCTTGCGGTGGTGGCGGAACCTGTGCGCAATGCCGTTGCCAGGTTATTGATGGTGGAGGTTCGATTTTAGCAACCGAAACCGGACATTTTACCCGCAAGGAACAACAGGAACACTGGAGGCTGGGCTGCCAGGTAAAAGTGCGCGAGGATATGAAAATTCATGTACCTGAGCATGTTTTGGGTGTTAAAAAATGGGAATGCGAAGTGGTTTCGAACAACAACGTGGCTACTTTTATTAAAGAGTTTGTGGTTAGGCTGCCCGAAGGTGAATCGCTTAATTTCAAATCGGGCGGATACATCCAGATTGATGTTCCAAAAATCGATGTCGATTTTAAAGACATTGATGTAGATGCCAGATTCCGCGAAGAGTGGGAGAAATTTGGCATGTTCAACCTGCAAATGAAAAATCCGGAACCTACTTTCCGCGCTTATTCAATGGCCAACCACCCTGCCGAAGGAAATATTGTGATGCTCAATATACGTATCGCCACACCACCTTGGGATCGCGCCAACAACGGTTTCAAAAAAGTAAATCCGGGTATTTGTTCATCCTATATCTTCTCGCGTAAACCCGGCGATAAAGTAACTGTTTCAGGCCCGTACGGAGAATTTTTTCTGAAAAAGAACGACAACGAAATGATGTTTATTGGCGGTGGAGCCGGAATGGCGCCAATGCGCTCACACCTTTTCCACCTGTTTCACACGGTGAAGGAAACCAAAAAGAACGTGACTTTCTGGTATGGAGCCCGCTCCTGGAAAGAGGTTTTCTATTACGAGCAGTTCCGTGATATTGAAAATAATTTCCCGAATTTCAAATTCAACCTGGCGCTTTCAGAACCACTGCCCGAAGACAAATGGGAAGGCCCGAAAGGATTTATCCACCAGGTGATTTACGATAATTATCTGAGTAAACACGAGGAACCGGAAGAAATTGACTACTACCTGTGCGGTCCGCCCATGATGAATGATGCAGTACAAAAAATGCTGTACAACCTGGGAGTTCCAAACGAAAATGTACTGTTCGACGATTTTGGCAGTTAATTTTTAGTCAGTATTTCGATTTATCGAATTCACTCAATTTATAAAGCCATTCCTTGTAACCGGAATGGCTTTATTTTTTAACGTGCCCCACACCATAACTAATCATATTTTTCAGTTTTTATTTGTATTTTGAGCCACTTAAAAAAACTCAACAAGTTGCTTAAGTAACAAATTCAAACCAATTTTCGACCATAACCAATGAACAATGAAATACAGGATATCTTTAGTTTTAGCAAGTTTTATTTTTGGGTTTTGGGCATGCGACAACGGCGATGAACCGCTGGATGTAAACAAAAGCATTGTGATTAACGAAATTTTACCAAAGAATATACAAAATGGCACCGACCAGGATGGCGATTACGATGATTGGATTGAGCTGTACAACGTTACCAATGAAGAAATTGACATATCTGGTTGTTATCTCACCGATAGCAAAAAGAATCCGACAAAATGGAAATTTCCGCAAGGTACCACTGTTGCTGCAAAAGGTTATCTGATAGTTTGGGCAGATGGAGATTCAACGCATGTTTCGGGGCTGCACACCAACTATAAACTTTCGGCTGACGGCGAAAATGTAGTATTGTTATCGCCAACACAGGAAGTGATTAACCTTGTTGAATACCCGGCAACACTGATTGAACAATCATTCGCCAGAAAACCCAATGGTACAGGTGATTTTGGTTGGGCGATACCAACATTTAACAAAACAAACAATTGAGACAAGTTTTTTTTAAAAAATCCATTTCTGCTAAAACCTGACTAAATGACTTTCCAAAATCTGGCTGTGCTTTTTATTTTTCTCCTGCTGAATATTCAAATGGCAGGTCAGAACCCTTCTGAGTTAGAAAATGAAATTGAAAAAGCCCGTGTACAAAAAGATACCACGGCTTTGGCACAGGCTTGGTATAACCGGGCTAAATATTTCGACAATAATCAGGACACGGAAAAAAGTAACCACGCATTGCGACAGGCAATCTATTGGGCGGCTTTAAATAAAAACTACAAAACCAGTCTGTCGGCTGCCAATTATTATGCATCGAACCTGAGTTGGGAAGGCAAAACCGACTCAGCAATTTATTATTACAACTACGCAATTGATGCAGGAATAAAAAACTCAGACAGTTTAAAGATTGCCAGTGTTTTGATTAACCTGGCTGATGAATACGCATCTTCAGGTAATTATATTGAGGCTGCTAACCATGCGATTATGGCGGTGAGGATAAAGGAAACGATGAAAGACTCAACCAACCTGGCCTACTTTTATCAAAAAGTTGGTGAAGTGTATAAACAGGCTGGTGAAACTGAGAAATGGAAATCGTACATAAACAAAAGTTATCGGCTGATAAAAATCGAAAAATGTGCCTCGATAAGTGCGATTGCAGCTATTTATAACGATTTGGGCGGAATTGCTGAAAAAAAGGGAAACTACAATCAGGCATTGCTTTATTATGATACCCTGGTTACCATCGGCAAAAAAAATGAATATAATAATGCGATTGGTGTTGCACTTAGCAACAGTGCCACCATTTACAAACTTAAAGGAGAATTCAAAAAAGCAATTGAAGCTGCCACCGAGGCTCGTAAATACAAAACAAATACTTCCTATCAACAGCTTTACGATAATAATTTGCTTGCCGAATTATTACTGGCCAGCGGCGATCCGGCCGAGGCTTTGAAATTTGCTGGCGAATCGGTGTCTGACAGCAATACTGATAATTTCCCGGAAGAGAAAATGAGGGCTTTGAAACTAATGTACCTCATTGAAAAAGAAAACCGCCATTTCGAAAAGGCACTTCTTTGGAACGAAAAATATCAACTCCTTTCCGATTCGATTCGCGATAAAGATATCCGCACTAAAATTCTGGATCTTGAACTGGCTTACGAAACTGAAAAGAAAGAAAACCAGATTGAACTGCTGACTTCGGAAAACCAATTCAAAACCCAGCGGATAAAAACGGGTTTAATTCTGCTGGTTGTTTTGGTGCTTATTATTCTTCTGATTTTATACATCCAGCAAATCAGGCAAAAACAGGCGCTTTTAATTCAGAATGATTTGCAGCAAAAAGTTTTGCGCTCGCAAATGAACCCACACTTCATATTTAATGTACTGGGTTGAATACAAAATTTCCTGCTTTCAAACGACAACAAAAAAGCGGCAAAATATCTTTCTCAGTTTGCTTCGTTAACACGGGCAACGCTCGAATACTCGGCCACCGAAACTATTACGCTCACCAACGAATTGAACATGTTGAAAGAATACATGGAACTCGAAAAAATGCGAAACCCCGGGAAGTTTGATTTTACCGTATTGGCTGATGAAAACATTGAATCGGATTTTATCAGGATTCCACCCATGATGATTCAGCCATTTATTGAAAATGCCATCAAACATGGTTTTTCTGACATTGATTACCCCGGATTGCTTACCCTGAAAATTTCGGATAAAGACAAATGGGTTGAATTTGTTATTGAAGACAATGGGAAAGGACTAAACACTGAAAAAGCCGAAACGGGGCATCATTCGATGGCGATGCAAATTTTTGAAAAACGCCGGAAACTCATTCAGCAGAAACACAAAAAAGAGTTTAAATTTGAAATCAAAAACCTGAAAGATACTGATGCTTTAAAATCAGGGGTTCGAATTTGTATCAACGTACCAGTGCTGGATTATGATTAAAGCTGTAATTATCGACGATGAACCTGCTATGCAGGAAGTTAACCGTTTATTGTTAAACGAATACTTTCCTGAAATACACCTTGCCGGTATTGCCAACTCGGTTGAAACCGGTGTTCAGCTTATTAAAAACGAAAAACCCCAACTTGTTTTACTCGATGTTGAATTGGGCAGTGGCTCCGGTTTCAAGGTTTTGCAGCAATTAAAACCATATTCCTTTAAAGTGGTTTTTATTACCGGGTTCGACAGTTATGCGCTGAAAGCCATCAAATTCAGTGCACTCGACTACATTTTAAAACCGGTAAACGAAACCGAATTTCAACAGGCAATTCAACGGGCTGTACACGAAATTAACAACCAGAAGAGCCAACAACAGCAAACCCAGCATTTGCACGATACATTCAAGAAAGAAAACAACACAAAAAAACTGGTTCTTAAAACTGCCGAATCGCTTCATATAATTGATATTAACGATATTCTGTTTTGCCAGAGCGACAACAGTTATACCACCTTCTATTTCGAAAACAACGAAAAAATTGTGGTTTCGAAAAGTATTGGAGAATACGAGGATTTATTAGCCGATTTCAGTTTTTTCAGACCACACCAATCGTACCTGGTTAACCTAAACCATGTAAAAAAGATTGATAAATCTGACGGTGGATTTATTATCATGAAAAACAAAAAAGAGATTCCTGTTTCAGTCAGGCAAAAGAAAAAACTGATTTCGTTGCTCGAAAATTTGTAAATCAACACAGCAAACGTCAAAAAAGGAGCGGATTCAAATCTGCTTATACCGGATTCAAGTCGGTTTCAGCAAAGCTTTTTCCGAAGGTTAGCTTTACAAAAAAAAATGACTGACAGAAACCGGATCATTCTGCACACCAGTGAATCTATTCATTTTATTGACATCCGAAATATTCTGTATTGCAGAAGTACCAACAGTTACACAACCTTTTACACCAGCGACAACGAACCTGTTGTGGTTTCGAAAAATTTAAAAGACTGCGAAATCGACCTTGCAGGTCACGGGTTTTTCAGGCCTCACCAATCGTACCTGGTAAACCTCGCTCACCTTCAAAGAATCGACAAAACAAAAGGGTTCCAACTAATTTTAACAGGGAATAACCTGATTCCCACATCGACACGCAGAAAAAAAGAGCTGTTACATATTCTTCTGAATGAATCACGGTTTCAAACCGGAATACAGCACTTTCAAGTTTAACCAACCCATGATGCCAGAGAAAAATAACTTTCGTGAAAAACTAAAAAAATGAAAACCAACATTATCATTTTATGTATTGCATTTATTATCGTTTCGTTTACCTCAACAGCACAAGTAAAAGTTGATGTAGAGAAAAAATTAAACAACGAAGCCAACCAACGTGCCAACTCCAATACAGATAAAGCGATTGACAAAGCTTTTGACTCGGTTGAAGAAGGAATCGGAAATCTGTTTAAAAAGAAAAAAGGTTCAGCACAAGCTGAAACAACTGAAAAAAAGGCGGAAGAACCTAAACCCCAAAAGCAGACTGCTGAAAAGGAGCCAAAATCAGATGTAAATGAACCTGTGCAGTTAGAATCTGCCCCGGCACCTCAACTTACATGGGCTAAGTACGATTTTGTACCCGGTACCGAAATTTTTTTTGAAGACTACCAGGAAGGCGAACAAAATGGCGAATTCCCAAGTAAATGGGATTTAGCCGGAGGAGTGGTTGAAAATGCTTTTTTCGACGAATCCAACGTTATTTATTTCAGGGAGATTGGAAATATAGGTGGTATTACCCCATTACTTAAAGACAGTAAAAGTGATTACCTGCCTGATGAGTTCACTATTGAGTTTGATTGTTATTTCGAGAAGGAAGTGTACAGCCAGCGATATTATGTAAGCTTTTATGCTGCAAAAAAACAAAAATCAGCTTTACAAAGACTTGTTTTATATACAAATGGAGCTCAATATGGTACTACTAATATTCAGGGTATTTATCCGGGTGCCAGCCGCTCAAACATTGATAAAATAGCACGCTGGCGCCATATCGCAATTTCGTTTAACAAAAGGGCATTAAAAGTTTATATGGATGATGCACGGTTGCTCAATATTCCGAACGTTGAGGAAAATCCAACCGGGTTAACCCTAGGAACAACCAGCCAGACAGAAAAAAAATATTTCATCAAAAACATTCGCATTGCCAAAGGCGCAGTTCCGCTGTACGATAAATTCCTGACCGATGGAAAGTTTGTAACCACAGGCATTAAGTTCGATGTGAACAAAGCCACCATCAAACCCGAATCGATGGGAACCATCAACTATGTGGTTAAAATGATGACTGACCACCCCGAATTAAAATTCTCGGTTGAAGGCCACACCGATAGCGATGGAGACGATGCACTGAACCAGAAACTCTCTGAAGCCCGTGCAAAAGCAGTAATGGAAAAAATGACTGAACTGGGAATTTCTGCTGACAGGCTCACCAGCAAAGGCCACGGCGAAAGCAAACCCATGGCGGGCAACGATACCCCCGAAGGGAAAGCCCAAAACCGCAGGGTTGAATTTGTGAAATTTTAATACAAATAAATCATGAAAATCAAAAATCTGATATTGCTAATCCTTTTGGTGGTGACAATTTTACCAGTTGTCGTAGCCCAGGAAAAACCAACTACCAAAGTTTCGCCCGATGATATAAATAAAGCCACTTTGAAGCTTATCGAATACTATGAATCATACGAAGATGGAAGCACGCAATCGCAAAAAAATGCAAAATTCGACAGGGCATTTGATGAACTTTCAGGAGGGACAGCCAAATCGAAAGACAAAAACGATGCATTTAAAATTGTTGATGCGTATATTAAAGCCGACCAAAGCACAACCGGAGGAAATGCAACCGAAACTTCATCTGACGATTTCATAAAAAATACCGACGAGTATAAAAAGGCAGAGAAATCAATCAACCAGGGTTATAACAACCTGATGAATATGTCGTACACCGATTTTGAGAAAACTGTTTTGCAGTTGCAACCCAACTCAAGCCGAAGAGAAATAAAGGAAACCTACAACAAAATGCACAGTAAAGATGGTAAACAGGTTGCTATTACTGCTGCCGATGATAAGATGACCCCTCAGCAGGAAATGTTGTGGGCAATTGAAACAATTGAAAATCCGAAAAACTATGAAGAGTTTGTAAAAGCTGCAAAAATACTCGACCCGAAAGTATCGGATGAAAAACTAAAAAAAGGGTGGGAAAAATACAAAGTGAAATAGCTTTTATAGATTCGAAACAAACATGTATAAAAATCGGGTATCAATATTTATTCTCTTTTTTATAACCGTAACCGGTTTTGCAACTGCAAAAACTAATTCAGGTACAAAAGAATTACAAAATACGCCAGTTCAAACCGTTGCTTCCGGTGACATAAAAATAGAATGGCTGAACGCTGGTGTTGGTGTAACCCACGGTTTTTACCTGGTTGACACAGCTGCACACTCAAGCGACAAATTTTTTACTTACGGCTCTTTTATCAGGCTGCCAAAATTTGTACAACAATCAGGCGATTTTAAAGAGCTGAACCGGAAAATTGCCACCGACTTTTCGGCACAACTGCAACAGTTGAAAGCAAATCCAAAACCCGACGAAAACGAATATCACTCAATTGCATACGAATGCTTTTTAAACGACAGCATTGTAACTGCTAAGATTACTGATTTGCGCGCATATCATCTTTCAGAAGCAACCACTACCTTTCAGATTTATCATTTCGATTATAAAAATAACCGGTTGCTCAATACCACCGAAATATTTGAAGCACTGGGAATGTCGCGCGTTCCGGTTTTAAATGCCTTTACTGAACAATGCACATTGCCTCCCGATTACACAGAACCGCTTTTCAGCTCCGAATGGTTCGAACTGGTAAAATGGACAGATTTTAACCAGTTGAAATTTTATTTGAATCGTAATAAGCAGCTCGTTATAATATATCAAATGGCAGAAAACGGAATTGAAGACGAACAGATTCTTAAATAAATTACAATAATAAAATCCAGATTATGAAAACAAAAATCATTATGCTCGCCTTACTCGGCGCTATTATTTTATCGTGTGGTACAAAAAGTACTCAAAATGCTTCAAATCCTGATGCCAATGTTAAAGATGTAGCTGAAGCGCTCGCATCAGCAAAAACATATTACATTGAATATGTTACAAAAATGGAAGCTGAAGGAACGAAAAGCACTACACTGATGAAACAGTGGGTAGATGTTGAAAACGGCCTGATAGCCATGGAATCGGAAACTGAAAATGAGATGATGGGGCAAAAAACAAAAATGAACTCACTGATGATCAACAACGAAAAAGGTGGGTATGTGATTAACCTCGACGAAAAAACAGGTTTTAAAATGAATAATGACCTAGAAGACGAAAACCCGACAGATAATATAAAACCCGAAGACGCCGAAACCTTCAGACAAATGATTGAGAGCGAAGGAGGAAAAGTTTTGGGAAACGAAGATTTTCTGGGGAAGAATTGTATTGTGACAGAACTCACCGAAGATGGAAATACAGTAAAAATGTGGTACTACAAAGGAATACCGTTAAAAATGGAAAGCAAAAGTTATACAATGGAAGCTACAAAATTTGAGGAAAGTGTATCAATTCCGGCAAGCCGGTTCGAAATACCTGCAGGTATAAAAATTACAGAAATACCCGGATTTTAATAAAATAATTTATAAACAACTTAAAAACAAAATCAATGGAAAATTTAATTAACAGGGCAAAGAATATTATACTTCAGCCAAAAGCAACATGGGAAGAAGTAAAAAATGAAGAAACCACCATACAAGGATTGCTTGTATCATATGTTTTACCTTTGGCTTTGATTTCGGCAATTGCTTCATTCATCGGGTTTGGATTTATTGGTTCCAACATTCCGTTTGCCGGCAGGGTACATTCCATCGAATGGGGAATCAACCAGGCAGTTACAAGTTTTGTGAGTGTTATGCTGGGTATTATTCTCAGCGGCTGGGTAATCAGCTGGCTTGCCCCAAAATTTGATACAACGCTGAATTTAACAGATGCCGTAAAACTTGTTGCCTACTCTTACACTCCGGCAATTTTGGGGGGAATTTTCAATATCATTCCTGCACTGGCAGTTCTTGGCATCATCACCGGGTTGTATAGTTTATATATATTGTACCTGGGTTTCGGGCCAATTACAAAAGTGAGCACCGAAAAAACCACCACTTACTTTGTAGTAAGTTTGCTTGTCATTATCGGGGTTTATGTTATTCTGGGTCTGGTAATCGGAGCTATTCTGGCAACAGCCGGGTTTGCAGGATTCAGGTATTAACATAATACTAATCATAAAAATGAAAATAAAATTAACTTTTGTGGTTCTTCTTGTCGTTTTGCTTTCTCATTCCTGTAACAACAAACCTTCTTCTTCAGACAGGCTTGCTCCTCTCAAAATTGATGTACCCCCTGAGTTGAAAGACAAAAAGGAAATTGTAGAATTTATAAAAGACTCAGAAGAAGCCATTAACCTATATAGCAACACAGCAGAAGAGCTTGCCAAAGACTGTAAGGAATTTATCGGTAAAAAAGAGGAAGACCTGAATATGCTCGATAAGGTAAAAATGGTGGCCATTTTTGGGCAGTTTACTGCCAACTTTTCGCAGGGTGCCATTAAGTATAGTGAAATGCTGGACCAAACCAGTGTTTTTGAAGAAGGATTAACCGAAGAACAAACAGCTGCCCTTGCCACTGTGCTGGAATTATTTAACCAACGAATGGAACAGCTCGAAGAAAAATATAAAGACATAAATGTTCAACCATAAACAATATGATAAAAACTCAAAAGAGTCTTCTAATTTTGTTGTTAATTCTGTTTTTTCACATTTCTCCTGCACAGGAAAATATGACCATTTCATTTGGCGAATTTAAAAATATCGTCAAATCATTACAAATCACTGGATTTCCAACCCTTTCTGAAATCACC
>DYSZ01000031.1 GCA_020726265.1 Draconibacterium orientale | reverse complement strand
GCGGGCTGAATACGGGCATGCAGCAATACAGAACCGGCAGCCGATACAACGTTCGTTATCAATTAAAACGATGCCGTCGTCGCGTTTAAATGTGGCATTTACCGGGCAAACCTTTGTACATGGCGGGTTATCGCAATGCTGGCAGGGTTTTGGCATGTAATAAGGTGCGGTGTGTTCGGCATCCTGCATTTGCAAAACATTCATGTGGTGTTGTTCAGGTCTCAACTGGTGGTGAGACTGACAGGCTTTCATACACTCGCGGGCATTCCGGCATTTCGATAAATCGATAACCATCACCCAGCTTTTTCCGGGCATTCCCAATCTGCCACGTTTCTGATTTTCAGTAAGCGATGGCATATCGGCTGGTTGAAGTTGAGCTTTGTCAACTTCAACCAACTCGCCGCTCGAAGTAAGTAGCTTGATTTTGTCGCCCGAGGTTGCTTCAACCTTCGAACATGCATTCAGCAGGCCCGAACCTGCTGCAACACCTGCAACTCCAATAGAAGCGCCCAGTGTTCTCATAAATTTCCGGCGTGAATTTTTCTCCATATAGTTTGATTTTTGAAGAACTGACAGTCAATATAATATCTTATAACTTTCACGAATTTAGTAATTCTGATGAAAGTTGCAAATGAATTAACCGGCGCATAAAGATAAAGACAAAAAAGGGGTTATATCTTAATAATGAATCATTTACAATGGATAAAATTTTTTTTAAGATTTATTTTTGGTTAAAACGTTGATTTCTAATTGGTAAAATTTTTGGGTAAGAAAAAATGGAAATTGTTGTTCAACAATTATAAAAACTGGTTGTTTATATAGGCTTATGATTTTTGTAGTTTGTTTTAATTTAGTCTTTATATAAATCTGTTTTTATGTTTTAAAACATATTTTTTCTTGTATTTTTTTTCTGATTATAAATTTTTGGCAAGGAATCATTCTTCTTATAAAGTATCACACTTCATTTTTAGGCCCCTGATTTGAATTATTTAAAGGTATTTGAATAAAAGAGATAAAAAACTCGGATATTCTTAAACAATTCACGGGTTTTAACAGTTTTTACAGGCAGTAACTAAAAAGTAATTCTGTAATTATTGTTAATACATGATATTAACATGACGGAAAAACAAACCAAATTTCAAAAAATCAGCCTTTTACTGGTTTTTGTTTTGTGTATCGAATTTATTTACGCGCAACAATCGGTTAATCCGGCGGCGATTGAAGAGGATGTAGAAATTGGTGTTATTGAACATCTGGATACCTATTTGCTCGATAGTATTTCGCTGATCAATGAAAAAGGTGAACTTGTTTATCTTGCTGATATTATCGATAAGCCAACAATTATCAACTTTGTTTACTATCGTTGTCCCGGTATTTGCAGTCCGCTGATGGAGGCAGTTGCCGGTGTAATGGACAAATCGGAAATGATTCCGGGTAAGGATTATCAGGTACTTACCATCAGTTTCGACCCCAATGAAACAATTGATCTGGGAATAAGAAAAAAGGCCAACTACCTGAACCTGATGAGTTCAAAAGTAGAAGAAGCCAAAACAGGCTGGTTTTTTTTTACCAGCGACAGCGCAAGTATTGCCAGGGCAACCAATGCAACCGGATTCAGGTATATACGCACTGGCAACGATTATTTACATGCAGCCTCACTTACGGTGATTAGCAACGAGGGTAAAATAACCCGCTATCTGAATGGCATGTTTTTTCAACCTTTTGAATGGAAAATGGCTGTTGTTGAAGCATCGAAAGGACAGTCTGGTCCTACCATCAATAAAGTCCTCCGATATTGTTATTCATACGATTCGGCCGGACAGACCTATGTAATGAATATAACCAAAGTGAGTGGTACACTCATTTTGTTTCTGGCAGTTTTACTACTGTTATTTTTAGTTCTTAAACCAAAAAGAAAAGCAAATTTAATCTGAACAATATGCATAATGAACAATCGGCTAATATGTCGAATTACCTTACTTATCAGGGTAAACACAAAGGATTACTGGGGTGGATAACCTCCACCGACCATAAGCGGATCGGGCTGCTTTACCTCTACTCAATTTTAACCATGTTTTCGGTTGGGGTTTTGCTCGGATTAGCAATGAAACTTGAGTTGCTGGCACCCGGGAAAACCATAATGGATGCACAAACCTACAATTCAACGTTTACTGTGCACGGAGTTATTATGATTTTTATGGTTGTTGTTCCGGGCTTACCAGCCGTTTTTGGCAATTTCCTTATGCCGATTATGATCGGAGCCAAAGACGTGGCTTTTCCTAAGCTTAACCTGCTCTCGTGATATTTATATGTAGCGGGTGTTTTTCTAGTGCTGGCCGCTTTGTTTTTTGGCAACGGCGCACCCGAAACAGGCTGGACGTTTTATGCACCTTATAGTTTTAAAACCGGAACTAATTTGCTCCCCGCTGTTTTTGGCGCGTTTGTGCTTGGATTTTCATCGATATTAACCGGGCTGAATTTTTTGGTTACCATACACCGGATGCGTTGCTCCGGCATGAAATGGACAAAATTGCCACTATTTGTGTGGACACTTTACGGGACGGCATGGATTCAGTTGCTTGCAACTCCGGTTGTGGGAATTACGCTGGTTTTGATTGCACTTGAAAGAATTTTCGGCGTTGGGGTTTTTGACCCGGCGTTGGGTGGCGACCCGATTCTTTACCAGCACTTGTTCTGGATTTATTCGCATCCTGCGGTGTATATCATGATATTGCCTGCCATGGGCGCCATTTCCGAAATCATTCCCACGTTTGCCCAGAAACAGGTTTTCGGATACAAGGCAATTATTGCATCAACAATGGAAATCGCATTTGTTGGCTACCTTGTTTGGGGACACCATATGTTTACAGCGGGAATGAGCGGAACAGCCCAGTACTATTTTTCGCTGCTCACTTTCATTGTGGCAATTCCCAGTGCCATTAAGGTTTTTAACTGGATTTCGACCATGTACAAAGGGTCGATAAATGTTCAAACACCATTGTATTGGGCGGCTTCGTTTATTTTTGTTTTTATGATTGGCGGTTTGAGTGGCCTGGTTTTAGGTTCATTGGCAACCGATGTGCATGTGCACGACACTGCTTTTGTTGTGGCTCATTTTCACTATATAGTTTTTGGAGGTACAGGGTTTGCATTTATGGCTGCAATTCATTACTGGTTCCCGAAAATTTATGGACGGATGTACGACAAAGGTTGGGCCAACGCAGGCTGGCTTGTTTTCTTTATCGGGTTTCTGGCATTATATACTCCCCTGTTTTACCTCGGAATGATGGGTATGCCACGCAGGTATTACGATTATATGAAAGAGTTTCACGGAGGAAACATTCTGAGCACTTTCGGATCGTGGATTTTGGCCACCGGTCTTGTTATTATCATTGTTAATCTGGTAAAATCGGCCCGCCACGGTGCTCCTGCCGAAATGAACCCCTGGCATAGCAAAACCCTGGAGTGGAAAGTTTCATCGCCACCTTCGGTTGAAAACTTCGACGAGATTCCGGAGATTGCTGAAAACGACGGACCTTACAATTATAAATAAACAAAAGCTGAACTTATGGAACAACACGCACATACGCAACACGACCATTTTGATGCCGAAGCCTCGAAAATAGGCATGTGGTTGTTTATCTTTACCGAATTGCTCCTTTTTGGCGGGCTCTTTATTGTTTACTCAGTTTATCGGTTTATGAACCAGGAAGCTTTTCATCTGGCAGCCGTAGAACTGAATACAACAATTGGAGCTATCAACACGGTTTTGCTGCTTGTAAGCAGTATGACAATTGCTGTTTCAACCACAACGCTCCAGTTAAAAAAGAAAGGGTTAACACTTTTTTTACTTGGAATCACCGTAATTATTGGTATTGTATTTCTTGTAAATAAATACTTCGAATGGGGTGCCAAAATTGACCATGGAATCTGGCCGGGTTCTGAACATTTAAAAACTGCTTTCAGCCAGGGCGAAATCCTGTTTTTTGGTTTGTATTACGTAATGACCGGACTTCACGCGTTGCATATTATTATCGGGCTGATAATAATTTTGTTTGCAGCCCACCGTGTTTACAAAGGCACAGTGAACGAAAACCGTGCAGCACTACTCGAAAATGCAGGATTGTATTGGCATCTTGTCGATTTAATATGGATATTCCTTTTCCCGTTATTTTACCTGATTCATTAAAACTAAAACCTATGTCAAACGAAAAACATCATATTGTTCCTTACCGGGTTTATGCCCTTGTATTAGTGGCTTTGCTCGCGTTAACCTTTGCTTCCATCGGCATTGTGAGTATCGAACTTGGAAAATATACAGTGGCGGCAGCGCTGATTTTTGCCACCATCAAATCATTCCTGGTGCTCACCTATTTTATGCACCTGAAATACGATAAACCATACATTAAAGCAATGGTGGCATTTGTATTTGCCATCTTTTTTGTGGTGATTGTAATTACATTTTTAGACTATTTATACAGAACGTAATATGTACAGTCCGGAAATAACACAGGCATCTAACTTTGTAAAAGGAGTCGATCAGGCATTTCTTGTCATTCTTGGAATTTCATTTCTGTTTCTGATTGGTTTGACCGTGGTAATGATATGGTTTTTATACCGGTACAACCGGAAAAGAAATCCTGTAGCCACACAGATTCATGGCAGTACCACCCTCGAAATTATATGGACTGTGGTGCCATTTTTACTCACTATGGTAATGTTTTATTATGGTTGGGCAGGTTGGAAACCGATGACAAAAGCGCCCAATGATGCCATGGAAATAACGGTTTATGGCCGAATGTGGAATTTCAATTACGAATATGCCAACGGCCGTCGAACCGACACATTGTATTTGTCAAAAGACCAACCGGTAAAACTCAACCTGAAAGCGATGGACGTTTTGCATAGCTTTTATATACCGGCATTCAGGGTAAAACAGGATATGGTTCCGGGGGAAAAAGACAATTTTATGTGGTTCGAACCGCAAAGGGAGGGCAATTACGAAATTTTCTGTACCGAATATTGCGGATTGTCTCATTCATACATGTATTCAACAGCCAAAGTGATGGAAACGGCAGAGTTTGAAAAGTGGATGACCGACACTACTCAGTTGGCTGCCGAAGTTGTTGCAATGGAAGCTCCGGGAGCCGTCGGCAAAAAAATCATGCAAAATATTGGCTGCTTTGCCTGTCATACGCTCGACGGAACAAAGCTGGTAGGCCCGAGTTTTAAAGGAGTCTGGGGACATGAAGCAACGGTAATCACCGGAGGTCAAAAACGCACAGTTAGTGTAGATGAAGAATACATCAAAAAGTCGATTTACGACCCGAATGCCGATGTGGTTGACGGATATATGAAAGGCTTGATGGTTTCGTACCAGGGACAATTGAAAGACGAGGATATTACCGAAATAATTGAATACCTGAAAACGGTGAAGTAGGGATGAAAGACTGAAGTCCGAAGTCGGGTGTCGCGGTTTCCGAACCGCGATTTCAGGAGAGGATGATGGAGTGAGGAATGAAGGAAGAGTGGAGTCCGGAGTAAAAAGGAAACAATTAGGTTTGAAATCATATTATAAAATTATAGTCGAGCTGGGTAAAGTACGCATTTCATTACCGGTTGCTTTATCAGCTCTCACCGGTTATGTAATGTTTACCGGCGAATTAAATTCGCAAGGCTGGCTTCTGGCTTTGGGAGTTTTTTTTATGTCGTGTAGTTCAGGAGCACTCAATCACTGGCAGGAAAGCACCATTGATGCAAAAATGCCACGTACGAAAAACCGGCCGATTCCTTCAGGAAAAATAAGCAGGAGTGGAGCATTGACTGTGGCTGTTGCTTTTGCAATAACCGGATCAACTGTTTTACTTATTTCGAATCCGCCAATTACAGTATTGTTAAGCTGGGCCACGCTTTTTTCGTACAACCTGGTTTATACCCCACTGAAAAAAGTAACTGCTTTTGCCGTGGTTCCGGAGTCGCTGGTGGGTGCTCTGCCGCCTTTTATTGGCTGGGCTGGAGCCGGCGGAAGTATTTTTGCAGAAAATATTTTATTGGTGGCGCTGTTCTTTTTTATCGGGCAAATTCCTCATTTCTGGCTGTTGCTGCTCATGTTTGGCGACCAATATAAATTAGCCGGATTACCCAGTCTGAACCAGGTTTTTAACGAAGGCCAAATCAAACGAATCACTTTTACATGGATTTTAACCACGGTGGCTTCGGGAATACTCGTAATTTTTATGGTGGTAAAAAGTCCGGTAATTATGGTTTTATTGCTGGTTTATAGTTTCTATTTGCTTGCCTCATTTTCTAACGCAGTTTTTATTAAAAATGATTTCAGCGTGCGACCAGCCTTCTTTAAACTGAATCTGCTTTACCTTTTTATGATGTTTTTGCTGATTGCCGATTCTTTAATCCATCATGTTCGTCAGGTGGCAATTATTTAAGATGATTCCATCTTCATTAATTCAAAAAAAGCTCCTTCTCGCAGCGCAAAATCGGTTTGAATAATTTGCCCGATTTTAATTTGTGCTATTAAAAACTCGATTAAAACAATGGCCGGAACAATTAAATCAACCCTTGCAAAATCCATCCCTTTCATTACCAACCGTTCTTCGCGTGTCGATTTCAGCAAAGTATGGTAAACATTGTAAAATGCTTCCAGTGTAATTTCCTGCGTTTTCCTGGTTTTCTCGCCTGGATTTACCCCGTCAATCATATCGGCAATGGTATCGAATGCGCCTGAACACCCCACAAGAGTTTGGACATAGGCAGTGATGCAGGTTTCGACAGCGGCTTTATGAAACTTCCCGAGATGTTTCTGCAGCATTTCAACTTCACCCGGCTTAATCGGATCTGAAAGATGAAACTGGTTGATAATTCTTGCCATTCCGGTGGGTTGGCTTTCTTTCCAGATTGTTGAAGTACCTTTTGCAATAATCAGCTCGTTGCTTCCGCCTCCGATGTCGAGAATCAGCGACGGTTGTTCCAATTCGCTGAAAGCCAGTATTACGCCTTTAAAAATCAGGTCGGCTTCTTTTTCGCCGGTTATTACTTTTACCAGCCACCCCGATGTTTCTGAAAGTGTTTCAAGAAATTCGATTTTATTTGAAGCTGTTCGAACGGCCGAAGTTGCCACAACCCTTACAATTTCAGGATTAAATTTTTCGATGATTTTCTTGTGGTTTAAAAAAGAGTGGATGGCTCGTTGCGTAGCTTCGGCACTGATTTCGCCTTCCTTTATTTTATCGTCGCCCAGTCGAACCAAATTTTTACTTTGGTGCAGTATCTCAAAACCTGTTTTGCTGTTTTCGGCAATCAGCAGGTTACAGGTGTTGGTTCCCAGGTCGATAATTGCAGCTCTCATTTATTTGGTTTGTCAGTTTTTTCCTGCCTGTAATTAAGTATAAGTTTAATTAAAAATAAGATGTTTTTAAAAACAAGAAAAAAAAAAAATCATTCGGTAATTTTGCCTTATTTTCGCTTTTTTAAAATCTGAAAACTATGGAATTTTTGCTGCAACCCGAAACATATATTTCGCTTTTAACTCTTACACTACTTGAGATTGTGCTTGGCATCGACAACATCATTTTTATTTCAATAATAACCGACCGGTTACCAAAAGAAAATCAAAAACGCACCCGCACCATCGGACTTACACTGGCTTTGGTAATGCGTATTATTTTGTTGTCGTTTATTTCGTTTATCATTCAATTAAAAGAGCCGCTATTTACAGTATCCAGTTTGGAAGTATCGGTACGCGACGTGATTTTATTTTTAGGAGGAACATTCCTGCTTGCAAAAAGTGTTTCCGAAATTCACGGTAAAGTTGAAGGTGGATTCGAGCACGAAGTTTCTAAAAAGAGGCAATCATTTACTCAGGTAATTTTGCAGATTTTGTTGCTCGATATTGTGTTTTCGTTCGACTCAATTTTAACTGCTGTCGGGCTGTCGAATCAATTGCCGATAATGATCACCGCAATTATTATTTCGATGATTGTAATGATATATTTTGTTGAAATTATCAGTAGGTTTATCAATAAACACCCCACTTTACAGGTACTGGCGCTTTCGTTTTTAATACTGATTGGTTTTATGCTGATTCTCGATGGGTTCCATTTCGAAATACCAAAAGGCTACATTTATTTTGCACTTTTCTTCTCGGTAATGGTTGAAATGATTAACATGAGACTGAGGAAAAAGGCAAACAATAAACACAATTAATTTATTCTGATTTATCAGATTGTGCCTCTTCTTTCGTTTTGCAGTATTTCGAAACATACTCCAGTGCTTTGTTCATGCCAAGTTCAAGTGCTTTGTTAAAGTCATCGCACCCTTCCTGTGGTTTTTCAAGAAGCGCTTTAATATTTCCGCGATTAAAATAGGCCGAGGCAAAATCGGGTTTCAACTCAATCGCTTTTGAGTAATCGGTATAAGCGCCGTCATAGTCTTTAATTGTTTTCTTTATTAACCCGCGGTTGTTATAAGCTTTAACATTTTCAGGATTAAACTCAATCGTTTTTGTATAATCTTCAATTGCTCCCATGTAATCTTTGATGCTGTTTTTGGCGACTGCCCTGTTGTAGAATGCAGCAGCAAATGTTTTGTCGAGATGAATTGCCTGGTCGTAATCTTTTATGGCTTCCTTGTACAGGTCTATATCGAGTTTGGTGTTTCCGGTATTGTAAAACTCTTTTGCATTTTGAGCACTTACAACAAATACTATAGTCATTAAAATCGGAATTAAAATCAGGTTTTTCATAATCAATCGAGAAGGTTGTTTTGGTAAAAAAATAAGTGTCAAAACTACAACAGGAATTAAACCAACTTCAAAGGTTTATCCACTTTGGTTTTCAATAATGCAATGTTTAACACGTCCATAACAGTTTTAACAAAATGAAACTGAATTCCGGTAATATATTCTTCCCTGATTTCTTCAATATGTTTTCTGTTTTCTTCTGAAAGGATTATTTCGGTTATACCAGCCCTTTTTGCCGCAAGAATTTTTTCTTTGATACCGCCAACAGGCATCACTTTCCCACGAAGCGTTATTTCGCCGGTCATCGCCAGGTTCTTTTTTACTTTTCGCTGGGTAAAAGCTGAAGCCATTGAAGTTACCATTGTTACACCGGCCGATGGGCCGTCTTTTGGGATGGCTCCTTCCGGAACATGCACATGCACATTCCAGTTGGCAAAAACTTCAGGGTCGATATCAAGGTCGGTTGCATGCGATTTCAGGTATTCCAATGCGAGCATGGCCGATTCCTTCATCACATCGCCCAGGTTTCCAGTAAGTGTCAGCGAGCCTTTTCCTTTGCTGAGGCTTGTTTCAACAAAAAGAATTTCACCGCCTGCTGCCGTCCAGGCAAGACCGGTAACCACTCCGGCAAAATCGTTTCCCTGGTATTTTTCTTTTGAGTATTCAATCACACCAAGATGTTCGCGTATATCGGCTTTGGTGAGTTTTTGATTGTACGAGTCGCCAAAAGCAATTTTTTTGGCAATCCGGCGAATGACTTTTGCAATTTTTTTGTCGAGTTCACGAACGCCCGATTCACGTGTGTAACCATCCACAATCAGTTCTATTACATTTTTTGAAAAAGTGAGATCATTTTTTGTCAATCCATGGTTTTCGAGTTGTTTTGGAATGAGGTGCCGTTTGGCAATTTCTATTTTTTCTTCAACCAGGTAGCCGCTCACTTCAATTAACTCAAGCCTGTCGCGCAGCGGTGGGGCAATGGTACTGAGCGTATTGGCAGTAGCAATAAACATTACCTTCGACAGGTCGTAATCAATCTCCACATAATTATCGTGGAATTCAGAGTTTTGTTCAGGGTCGAGAACTTCGAGCAGCGCCGAAGCCGGGTCGCCATGAAAATGCTTCGAAACTTTGTCTATTTCGTCTAAAATAAATACAGGGTTCGATGATTTTGCCTTTTTGATATTCTGAATGATACGTCCGGGCATGGCGCCAATATAGGTTTTACGGTGGCCGCGAATTTCCGATTCGTCGTTTAATCCGCCTAAACTTACCCTCACATAACTGCGGCCAAGCGCACGGGCAACCGATTTTCCCAATGATGTTTTTCCTACACCGGGAGGGCCATATAAACACAGAATAGGCGCTTTCATGTCGTTTTTAAGTTTCAGAACAGCAAGGTGTTCCGAAATGCGCTCTTTAACCTTATCAAGTCCGAAATGGTCTTCATCAAGTACTTTCGATGCGTTTTGCATATCGAAATTATCGGTGGAGTATTCGTTCCATGGTAGGTCGAGCAATGTCTGACAAAAGGTGAACTGAACCGAATATTCGCCGGCAGCGGGGTTCAGACGGCCCAGTTTTTCGACTTCTTTTTTAAAAAACTTTCCGGTTTCTTCGTTCCATTTTTTAGTTTTTGCTTTTTCCTTTAATACTTTAATCTCTTGTTCCACGGGGTTTCCGCCCAGTTCATCCTGAATGGTTTTCATTTGCATATTCAGCATAAACTCGCGCTGCTGGCGGTCCATGTCGGTTTTTACTTTTTTCTGAATATCGTGTTTTAACTCAAGTATCTGTACTTCACGCACCAAAAAACTGATGGCCTGAATTCCCCGTTCCTTTAAACTTTCAATCTCAAGTAGTTTCTGCTTTTCTTCCACTTTGATGTCGGTGTTTGAGCAGATAAAATTGATGAGAAAGGTTGAATTCTCGATATTTTTTACGGCAAAGGTGGCTTCGGGCGGAACATTTGCTGAGAATTGTGCAATTTTAATGGAAAGGTCTTTCAGCGAACCTACAATGGCATTGAACTCGTTATCGTTGCGGGGCAGTACTTCGTTTAAAGGTTCAACACGGGCTTTGAAATAAGGTATTTCAGAAACAAATTCGGCAATCCGGTAACGACGTTTTCCCTGGATGATCACGGAAGTGGACCCGTCGGGCATTTCAAGTACTTTCATGATTTCGGCCACAACACCAATGTTGTAAATATCCTCTGGCTTGGGGTTGTCGATGGTATAGTCTCTTTGTGCAACGGTGCCCAGCAATTTGCTTCCGCGGTTCACATCGCGAATGAGTTGCAACGAAGCTTCGCGGCCAACGGTTATCGGTAGAACCACCCCGGGGAAGAGTACTGTATTACGCAACGGTAAAATTGGCAGTACATCGGGTACATCGGTGTTCTTTAAATCGTTGTCGTCGCCGTCGGCAATGATAGGGATAAAATCGTTTTCGTTGTTCATCGACCCAAAACTGAAAATATGTTGTTTCGCCTTGTTTTTAAAATTTTCCATGCTTTTTTATTTGAATTACCCTGTTTTACGGAAGGCCTGACACGTTGCAATTGACGTGCCAATCAATGAAAGTACAAATAGCGGCAATTTGTTCAATTTGAATGTTGCGGTTTTCTGACAGATTAGCAGGCAGGCAAAAAAAAAGCCCCGGAATACGGAGCTTTGCTTTTATCGGGAAATAAATTATTTTTTCCTGTTTTCCATGTGTTTTCCATAGCGTGTCATGAACTTGTCAACGCGGCCTGCGCTATCAACGAGTTTCACTTTGCCTGTGTAAAACGGGTGCGATGAACTCGAAATTTCAACTTTGAAAACGGGGTATTCAACACCGTCAACAACTTCAGTTTCACGGGTGTTCACCGTCGATTTGGTAAGCCAGGTATGTCCGTTCGACATGTCTTTGAATGCTACCAACCGATATTCTTTTGGATGGATTTCTTTTTTCATTGTATTTTGTTTTTAGCTGAATGGTTGCATTCATTTATTACAATCCATTCATTATTAATACTCTTATTTTTTATCAGGGCTGCAAAGATAGAAATTGTTATTTATTATCCAAAAATTCAAAAGGGTTAATTTTTAGCTGTTTTTGTTTTAACTTTTTCATTCAGCGCTTCGGGTCCAATAGTAGGTGCACGAACAAACGGTTTGCTTCTATCGAAAAGGTAACGCATGGTATAATGTGTTTTTGCCCGTTTCGCGCCGGTAGCTTCGTACATCGACACAATTTTCGGATTGAAATCGCCGGCCCACGAAAGTTCAACCTCTGTATATTGTGGCTTCTTTTTCATCACCTGGTTCTGATGCCAGAAAATAGCCGACTCCACTCCCGAACGCTGATAAACCGGATCGATACCCATAATAAAAATGCGGGTGCGTGTCATGGTTTTGGTGTTTTTGTAGTACAAAAATTTAAGAATTCCCCACAAATTAAGCTTGCCGTTTAATTTCCGAAGAATTTGGTTGATATCCGGAATCATCACGAAAAGAGCAATCGGTTTTTCCTCATGGTACGCAAACCAAACCATTTCGGGGTCGAGAATGGCTTTCGAGTTGTTTACAAAATCAAAGATATCATCGGGATCGACAGGTTTGTAATGTTCGTGAAAAGCCCAGGCTGCATCGTAAATGGTGCAGAAATCCTTTACAAACTTATCGGTTTCTTTAAAATTGATATGTTTGAAATTGTATTGTGGCTTTTTGGCAATCCATTCGGCAATTTTCCAGAATCTTTCAGGAAATGGTTTAGTATAATCGAGGTGGTAACAGTATTGTTCAAAATACACTTCGAATCCAAAACCACGAAAAAGTTTTTCGTAATAAGGCGGGTTGTATGGCATTCCGTAACCCTGCGGCATAAAACCATCTACAAGCAAACCCCAGTTGATATAGTTTTCACCAAAATTGATGGGGCCGTCCATGGCTTCCATTCCGTTGGTTTTGTTCCAATCAGCAGCAGCATTGAAAAGCTGGTTTGCCGCTTCCTGGTTGTCGATGCATTCAAAAAAGCCACATCCGCCAGTGGATTGTTCGTAAGTGTGTGCAAGGTTTCCGTTGATAAAAGCGGCAATTCTTCCAAGTACGTTTCCTTTGGCATCGGTTAAAATCCAGCGAATTGCTTTTCCGTTTTTAAAGGTCTTGTTTTTAGCCGGGTTAAAAATGTCTTCAACCATTCCTTCCAGCGGGCAAGCCCAGTTGGGGTCATTTTTATATATCTGGTGCGGGACACGGTTAAACTGGCTGCGGGTTTTTTTATCGGTTACTTCAATGAGTAGCATTTTTCAGATTTTTTGCTTTATGCGCAAATGTAAGAAATCCTTTTTTTGAATGTTCACCAATATTTTTATAAGGTGAACATGGATGTAGTTTTTAATTAAAACTCAACCAAATTATTTTTTTTGACAGACAGAAAATGAATTTCTCAATAATTGTCTGATTCAATTATACTTATTGCGGAATAATTTTTAATCTTCATTGATTCTCTGTGCTAATTATTTTAAATTTATGTCAGTTAAAAACTTACCGGAACCGTGAAATATGATTCAATTTTTTAATGAGTCACCGAAAATAAATGACACTGTTAAAACATGAAATCCAAAAACCTACATAAAATTAAAAAGTCAATAAAACCCACGATTTTAAAGGGTTTTTTTGGATTTTTTCTTTTCGCTGTATGTATTATTTCAACAGGTTGCGGGAAAAATGAATCGTCAGAATCAATCCATTTTAAACTCGAAAATACAAAAGGAGGGAGGACTTGTAATGAACTCCCTGATACGCTTTTTCTAAATCAGCTATTAAAAACAGGGGTTGAAAAACGAAAAACAAATAAAGATTCGGCGTTAAACTGCTTCAATGAAATTGGTAAACTTTGTCTGCCGGTAATCAGTAACGCCGGTATTCACCAAAAACAAAAGCTGGTGTATTCATCCATTTACATCAATGCCTTAAATAAAGCAGGGTTGGTTTATTACTTCGTTTGCAATTACGATTCAGCGATGCATTATTTCCAGTCGGCCAGTAACTGGTCTGAAAAGGCAGGAACCCGGTTACTTCTTGCCGAATCGTTGTTTAATATTGCCGAAGTACATCTCGAACTTGGCAATTTTGAAAAGGCAAATGAACTTTATTCAGAATCGGAAACGATATATCGTGAAAACGGTGATGTACTTTCGGTATTTTACTGTTTTAACAGTCTTGGAATTTTATATAAACTTCAGGGAGATTACTTCAAAGCGCTTGAATTTTACGGCAAAGCTTTTTCAATTGTCGATAGTTTGAATGATGAGTCGGGGAAAGCATATATTTATAATAACATTGGAAATATTTACAAAAGCCGCGGTGAATTTTCGAAGGCAATGGAAAATTTCGACAAAGCGTATCAGATTTTTACACAACTGAACGAATTGCTGCCTATGTCCGACTGTCTGAATAACATGGGCGATATCAGCAAAGAAACCGGAAATTACCACAGGGCAATCAGTTATTATAAAAACTCACTCACAATTGCTGATGAGGCAGGAGACAAATACAGAAAAGTAGGTTTATATGAGAACTTAGGCGAAGTTTATACTATTATTTCAGATTTTGGACAAGCCGGAAATTATTTTGAAATGGCTATTTCTCAGGCCGAAAAAATTGGTGACAGGTTAAGACTGGCCGGATGTTTAAAAAATTATGGCAGGTTGTATGAAAAGCAGGGAGCTTTTGAAGATGCAAACAAATATTACCTGAAAGCGCTGACCCTGGCTTCGGAATTTAAGAACAGGAAAGAAATGGCGGATATTAACATTGCATTGGCAACCAATGCATTTGCCAGGGGAATGATTTCAGAGGCAGGTACATTTGCCCGCGATGGATATCGCATTTCAGAAGAAATAGGGGCAAAGAACGAAAAGAAACAAGCCCTGAAAATTTTGTCTGACATTTATCTTTTCAAAGGCGATTCATCGAAAGCATTCGTTTATTTCAAGGCTTATTCAGAAATTAATGATACACTTGCGTCAATCAGTCAGCTTGAAACGATTGAAACAATTGAAACACGCCATCAGTTAAAAGAAACAGAAAGTGAAAACCTGCTGCTGAAAGCTGAATCGGAAACCCGCCTGCAAAAACTTAAATTAAATAAAACAGTAGCATTTGCGCTGGCATTTGGACTGGTTTTGCTTTCTGCAATTGTATTCCTTTTATACAAACGCATACAGGTTTCAAGAATTTTATTTCAGCAAAACGAAGAAATAAACCGGCAGAAAGTTCAGGAGTTAAATCTCGAAATCGATTTCAAAAACCGCGAACTTACTGCGAAAGCGCTGCACCTGGCGCAAAAAGATGAAATGATTGGTAACATTTCGGAGCGGTTACATGGTATTTCGGGTGGGAACGGAAATGCAAACCGCGAAATCAACAGCATCATTTGGGAGATGAAATCGGATATTCAGAAAAACAGCTGGAACGAATTTGAACATCATTTTCTGAAAGTGCATCCCGATTTTTATCACAAGCTGCAGGAAAGATTTCCAGCATTGTCGGCTAACGAGAAAAAAATCTGTGCTTTTCTGAAACTCAATCTCAAAACAAAGGAGATTTCTTCCATTACCGGGCAATCGGTAAAAAGTATCGAAGTAGCACGCACCCGTCTCCGCCAAAAATTTAATCTGCACCCCGACGAGAATCTCAATGCTTTTATAGGGTCGTTTTAAATGTTTCTAAAGTATTTGCTCCACAAAATCATTGGCTTGTAGTGGTTTTGTAGGGTGGTTTTATTTTAATCTGTGAGTTGATGTTCAGTAACTTTAACTCAGTTATTAAAATAAAAACCAAAACTTGTCAGCAATGAAAAAATCGATTAACCTTTTTCGGTTTGTTATCCTGATTTTATCGGTTTGTATTATAAAAAGTACTGTTGCACAATCAACCTTTGAGAAAATATTCCGGGTTAATAATCAATCAACCGAAGTGAATGCTGTTTTTCCTGTAGCCAACGGATTTATTCTGTTGTCGCAGCACGGAGAAGGAATAGTAAACCTGACCAAACTCGATTTAAAAGGAGAATTTGTGGAAGGCAGGGATATTTATAATGTAAAATCAGGTTTTGTGATGTCTTCGTCCATGACTTCATCCGGCAGCATTTTAATAACCGGTGTAGCCACAGAAGACGAAGACGACGAAACAGCAAAACAAAAAGGTTTTTTTATAAAGGCATCATCCAGTCTGGCAGTTCAGGCAGCGTTTGAGTTTGTTCCAACAGTCGGGAATGGCGATTGCTGGGCGAGCGGCGCCATTCAAACCAGCGACGGTTCAATTCTTATCCTCGCAAAATCGACAATTACTTCGGTTTTTGGAGTCGATAATTATTTTGAAATCATTAAAATGAACAGCGCTGCCAGCGAAGTTATCTGGGCCTCAGCCATTCTTGCCGGGAATGAAAATACGGTATTCGACATTGCCGAAACCGGAGGAGGGTACGAAATTTATGGAGCGGTAAAAAACAAAAATACTAACTGGAACCTTTATCTCGGAACCATTTCAAATGATGGAAAAACGATGTACCGCCAGCTTATTGTTGGTGGCAGCGACTGGGACGGCGCTTATGATATCCAGGAAGATACAAAAAGAAAAGTTCGAAACCTGGCATCGCGGATTGTGCAAACGGGAAGCTCGTTAACCGTAGCAGCTTACACCAGGTCGTACGGAAGCAATCCCGGGGCTGGCGATGAAGAAGGGAATTCAATTTTTTTACTGAATTATCCGGTTGCAGGCGATTCGTACAACTGGACTGCTATTGTTGACGGCACAAATCACGAGAAAATATTTGGTCCGTTTGGAGGGGGAAACATCATTTCACTGAAAAACGGCGATTTACTGCTTTCGGGTTATACAAGTTCAACGGGGCCTGAAACACCTTATCCAGGCGGATTTATGTACAGGTTTGGTGTTGAAAACAATGGAACAATCACTCCGCGCTGGCAACATGTTTTTACGCCGCCCAATAATCTGACTCCGATGGGAATAGCCGAAGCCGCCGATGGTACTTTGCTTTTGGCAGGAAGCAGTGCAGGTAATTCAAAACAGGGAATTGTTATTCAGACCACTGCCGACGGAATCAGTCCGGGCGGTTGTATTTCGGCCAACTACGGAAACCTTGAGTTTAAAAGTATCACTCCTTCGGTACTTTCAACCACAAATGCAGCATTGCTAAATCCAACACTGAACATGATTTATGCTGAGGTATCTTCAGGCACCACAACCATAAACACTGTTTGTTCTGCAAACTCTGAGAATAATGCAATTCCGCCGGAGATTGGTTCGGAACCTCAAAGCCAGACCATTGCCAGTGGCCAGGCTGTCCGGTTAACCGTTCAGTCAGCGGGTTCTGCGCCAATCCATTATCAGTGGTTCGAAGGGGAAAGTGGAGATGAAACCAAACCGGTTGGAACTGATTCTGTTAATTTTACCACACCTGTATTAACCGGCACTTCGCGTTATTGGGTAAAGATTTCCAACTCAAACGGGATAGTTAACTCAGCAACTGCAATCATAAGTGTTGAAAATGTAAAATGGTTTCAGTCGGTTTGGGGCGATTATAAACAAAAACCATATCAGCTTTTATTGACCAGGGAAAATACTGTTTTAGTCCTTACTCAGGATGTTGTAACCCAATTTGGCCCCGACGGCTGGCCATGCAGTTCGCCTCCGGGGAAATTGTATGCGGTTAATCCTGAAAACGGGAATATTATTTGGCAAATCGACCTCGGGCACTCTGCTTCGCCGGCAGTTGCAAAAGACGGGAGTATTTACACCAACATCGAAAACAGGTTTTACCGGGTAAATCCGGCAAACGGACAAATGTTACTGGTGTACACTGCCACCCGTAATTTTACAAGTCCGCCCGCGCTCTCGGCTGACGGGATGGCATACATTGGAGCCGGACAAAAAGTACTTGCCATCGACCTGAAATCGGGGAAACTTGAATGGGAGCAACCGACAGAGAAATTCGTTATTCAACACCCAAGTATAGGAACCGATGGAACTGTTTATGTTATTCCATGGAGAATTTCGAGCCGCATGTATGCTTTTTATCCTCACTATTCAACAGTTCAGATAAAATGGACCAAAGATATTGCCGGCTTTTTTAGCACTGCACCGGCTATTGGACTTGATGGTGTTATTTATGCCGGAGCCGGAAGTAGGTTAATTGCAATAAACCCTCAAAATGGAGCCGATAAATGGATTTTTACCACACCCATTGCCCCGGCAGGTTATCCAACTATCCGAAACATCACATCCGAACCTGTAGTGGGGAACAACGGTACCATATATTTTTCGGCAATAACTGCTGACGACACCGGGGGAGCTCTTTTTGCCATTCATCCCGAAGGTTATCCGAAGTGGTTTTTCAGTTCTGGCACTACTATATACACTTCGCCGGTGCTCGCTAAAGATGAAACAATTTTTTATCCGGCTGATAAACTGCATGTTCTTGATAAATACGGAAAGGAAATATGGTCGAAAGAAGCAGCGGGTTCATTGAATCCGGTGCTCGCACCCGATGGAAGTACTTATTTTGGTTCGTGGGAACACAATGGCATTTCAGCAATCAGCGGAAGTCACGGAGGGCTGACAACTGCTCACTGGCCCGCTTTTGCCAACAACTTTGGGCATTCGGCACAACATGACGACAGTTTTGTTGGTATTCCTCCAACCATTACAGTCCAGCCTGAAAATTTGATTATTAAAACCAGCCAGACAGCTACATTTTCAGTTTCAGTTACGGGCGATCCTGAAATAAAATACCAGTGGTACGAAGGAGTAGCAGGCGATAAATCAAGACCCGTCGGCACCGATTCAGTTTACACTTCTCCACCTCTGACAAAAATGACAAGTTACTGGGTGGAAGTGGAAAATGAGTTTGGTAAAGATGAAAGTATAACCGTAATTGTTTCAACCGGAAGTGAAGGCGAAGTAAAATGGTTTTACAATACAAATCCCACAAACAACCGGAATGAGGACGGCGAAATAATGGGAGGTGTAGCTTTGGCAAAAGATGGTACACTATATTTTGGAGTACATGACGGTCGTTTAATGGCCATGAACCAGGACGGCACTTTAAAATGGATTGCAAAAGTACACGCTTATACCGATGAAGAGGGTATTGTAAATGCAGTTTCCACATCAACACCAACAATTGGCAAAGATGGTACAATCTACATCAATACGCTGGGCTATTATGAAGGTGGTTCCAATTCTCAAAATTTTGGAATTTTATGGGCAATTAACCCTGATGGCAGTGAAAAATGGCGGTACGAAACGGGAAATTTTACTGCCGGCCGTGGATCCATGTCCCCTTGGTTACGGGGAGGTGCAGCTATCGCTCATGATGGGACTATTTATGTTGCAAGTGAAGATGGAGTATTACATGCTTTATTCCCGGATGGTAAACTGAAATGGAAATTTAATGCCATGAATTTCAAAGGCTGGTTGCACGGAGTTGAAGGAAATCCTCCTTCTGTTGGAATCGATGGCACAATTTATTACACTGCGGGGGGTGAGTTTAATCTTTATGATGTGACTTCCTGGGAAGCACGCCTGTTTGCCATTAATCCCGATGGCAGCTATAAATGGGATTTTTTGCTGTTGGAAGATGAGGGTTTTGCAAGCGAATATGCTCCGACAATTGGACAGGATGGTACTATTTACATAAGCAACGGCAGTGGAAATATTACTATGCTTTATGCAATAAATCCTGATGGTACAAAAGCCTGGGAATTTCATACCGGGGCTTATACAGCATCTTCGGCTGTGATTGGAATTGACGGGACTATTTATATTGCCGGAAGTTCGTATATCAGTCCGGCTAGCCGGTATAAACTTTATGCGCTCAATGCTGACGGTACTGAAAAGTGGCGATTTCCAAAGGAAGGTGATAAAATTAAATATGGATTTAATATTTCCACACCTGTAATAGGGATCAATAATAATATCTTTTTTGGGACTTCCACTTCACCAGCAGGTGGCAGCGACGGGCGCCTTTATGCATTGCGCCCGGATGGAACTGAGATATGGAGCAATCCACCTTATTTGGGAAATACAGGCGACTCTCCTCCGGTAATCGCATCCGATGGAACACTTTTCATTGGAACAAACAACGGTGGGAGTGAAGCTGTTTACAGAGGATTTTTGTATGCGGTAAATACAAGTGATTTTGGTGTGGCAAACACAGCCTGGCCAATGGATGGGCAAAATCCGCAACGTGTGCAGCGGGCTGTTGGTTTTCCGCAATGTGAGGCACCTGTAATAACGCTTCAGCCCGAAGACACCGCAATTTTTTCAGGAGAAGCTGTAAAACTAACAGTTAATGCAACCGGAACCGAACTCAATTATCAATGGTTTGAAGGCGCTGACCGTTTAAAGCCGGTTGGTACGGGAACCAATTTTGTTACTCCCGACATGGATAAAACAACCAGTTACTGGGTTCAGTTCAGCAATTCGTGCGGCACCGTTAACAGCCGCACAGCAACAGTTACTGTAAATGTTCCTGTTGTTAATCCAAAATTTTCAACACTTGCCGATGTTAAAATCAACAACCAGTCAATAACCAATTTTAACAGTTCAATTTTTGAATACCAGGTTGTACTTCTATCAGGCACTGTTACATCTCCGTTAACCACGGCATTTTCAACTGTAATCGGCGCTGAAGTAAGGATTACATCAGCTTCTTCAATTCCCGGAACTACAACGATTGATGTTATTTCGCCGGATGGAGTTACCAAACAAACTTATTATGTTCATTTTACTGTGTCAACGGCTGTATCAGAAAGTGAAAACAATGAAGGATTCAAAATTTATCCCAATCCGGTTTCTGAAAGGTTATTTATCGAATTGCCTGTAAAAATCAACAATTACGCGATGAGTATAAAATCAGCAAACGGTCAGATTGTGTATTTAAACAGCAGTTTTTCAGAAAGTTATATTGATGTTTCGGAACTGGTCCCTGGTATTTACTGCATCAGTTTAACAGATAGAAATGGGACTTACTTCGGGAAATTTATAAAACATTAAACAATTTATTCCATGAAAATATTATTTTCTTCTATCGTTTTAAGCTCTTCCTTTTCAACCGGTGCAACTATTCCGGGGAATGGAAAAAGAGGGAAAAGCATATTTGTGTTTAAGAAAATCTTTGCGGTTTGTCTGTCATGCGCATTTCTGTCACTTGTTTTATTTCCAGCGGCAATGGTTGCGGCGCAATCTGGCTATAACAGTCATGACTTTAACAAGGTGCAAACCTTTCTCAACCAAACTTCTACTGAGACGGGCATCAAGAACGGCCAGATTCTGAATACTTTCTATAACCAGGATGACCCCACCACATGGACTGGTGTAATCTGGACCGGTGGAGAGGGAACGGAAAGACGGGTAACTGAGATAAAATGGAATGGTAAACTTAAACTGGCCGGAAATCTTGATGTTTCGGAATGCACTGCGCTTTGGCTACTCGATTGCGGTTTCAATAATCTCTACGGTATAAACGTTTGGGGCTGCACCGGGCTTCAGGTACTTTATTGCTACCATAATGCGATTACCTCGCTCGACGTTTCCAGTCTGAAGTATCTCAGGTACCTTTCTTGCATTTACACCTGGCTTTCCTCCCTCGATGTCTCGGGACTTTCGGCGCTTGAATATCTCAATTGCGGCTACAACACCCTACTTACCTCGCTGAATATCACCGGTTGTTCGGCGCTTAAAACTCTAATTTGCAATTCCGCACCACTGGCATCGCTCAACATTTCGAGCCTAACCTCGATTGAGGAACTTTATTGCGGTAGCAACAAGCTTTCCTCGCTTGACATTTCGGGCAAAGCGGCGCTTAAAAAGCTCAAATGTGACGATAACCAGCTCACTTCCCTTGATGTTTCGGATTCAAAGTCGCTTCAGGAACTAGATTGCTACTCCAATCAACTTACTTCGCTGAAAATCCCGGGCTTATCGGAGCTTAAGACGCTTATTTGCAGTAATAACCACTTATCCAATCTTAACGTTTCAGGTCTTACAGCGCTGGAGGAACTCTATTGTAATTCCAATCAACTCACCTCACTGAACCTTTCAGGTTTAACGGAGCTAAAATATCTCAGTTGCGGCGGCAACCAACTAACTTCGCTCGATGTTTCGGATTTGGCAGTACTGGAAGAACTCTATTGCAGCGGCAACCAACTCTCCAGACTGGACGTCTCAGGTCTGGCCGCGCTCACCAAACTCAGTTGCGACGCCAACCAGCTAATCTCGATTGCTTTCGAAGGCTGTAAAGCGTTTGAGCAACTTTCGTGCGGATGGAACCAACTCAGCTCGCTGGATGTGTCAAATCTGACGAAACTGAAAAAACTCATGTGCATGTATAATTTGCTCGCCACGCTTAATGTACAGGAACTTGATTCACTGGAAGAAATCTGGTGCAACAACAACCAGCTTACCACACTTAACGTTTCAGGCCTGACAGCGCTTAAGACGCTTTTTTGCAGTAATAACCACTTATCCAATCTTAACGTTTCAGGTCTTACAGCGCTGCAGGAATGCTTCTGCAACAGCAACCAGATTGTCTCGCTAAACCTGTCGGGTTGCTTGTCCCTTGCGTTTTTGCTGTGTAATGACAACCAAATCGACTCGCTGGGCCTATCGGGCCAGACAGCGCTGGTATATCTCGATTGCGGGTATAACAAACTTACGAAACTTGACGCAGCTAATTGTACGCTTACCGTTCTCCATTCACTTCATAATCCGCTCAGGAAAATAACAGCAGGTATGAACGGCTCCATGATCAAACTTGCTTCCAATGGGCAGGGAACTGTAGGGCTTGATTACGATGAGAAAACCAGAAAAGCCGTAGCTACACCAGACACAACTTTCAGCTTTATTAACTGGTCGGATAATGACAACGGTGGTGTCGAAATGTCGGTAGCGGATACAATTGAACTGGCCATCAGCAAAAGCTTCGACCTGAATGCTAATTTTCAACAAACTGCCACAGATTTGGCTGATATGGAAATTGTAAAAATTTTGATTTACCCGAACCCGGCAAGCACTGTTGTCAATGTTCAGTCAACCGTATTTAACCAGCAACCTTCAGTTATGGAATTTTACGATTTGAATGGCAGGAAACTCATCGAAAAACAAATTCAGCAAGGAAGCGAGAACATAGAAATTGATGTAACCCATTTGAAAAATGGTATTTATTTCTGCAAGTTAAGTGCAAAAAATGAAAGCATTATTAAAAAACTAATTATCCAAAAATAAAAAACGGTCCTTTAGCTCTTCACCCGTTAACTTCAGGTCACCGGGTAAATAAATCGCTGAAAACAGCTAATCACCGGGTGAACAAAAGTCAACCGGTGAACAAAAAAGGAACAAATCTGAGATGAAAAACAAAACAATAAAATTAATACTAGCTGCTTTGCCTCTGTCATTCTTTATCTGTGCTTTGTCTCAGCAAAGCGCAGATTACTACCTCTTTAAATGGGTTAATGAACCTAATGAAAAAGCTTTTAAAATCCTGCTTCCTCAAAAATGGATTACCGATGGTGGAATTTTCAGGATAAACCCAACTTCGGGTGGCGGTGCTGCCAATGCGCTGGAAGCCAAACTTGATTTCAGCATGAAAAGCGATGCAGAAGGAACGGTAATGATGCGCTGGTACCCCGACATGTTTTACTTCGATTCACGGTATTCACCCGCCGGACAAATAGGCTTGTTTCCTTCAGGCAGCAACTACCAGGGAATGACCGTAATTCCACTGATGCCACCCGACATGTTTATCCTGCAAATTGTTCTTCATTACGCACACCCCGGCGTTTCCAATATTTCAGTAACCGAACGAAAAAACCTGTCTGAACTGGCCAATGCCGTGCAAAACGAAGACAAGCTGCTGGCAGGAATGGGATTTAAATATCAGGCTGCTTTAATCACTGTAAATTATGTTGAAGGTGGAAAAGTATTTGAGGAAAAATTTGTTTCGGTTGTTATGAACCTTGGGCAGGCAGGTGCCGGCATGTGGAAAAACCGTTACACTCTTTCAATCAGGGCGCCAAAAGGTGAGTTAAAAACGTATGTACCTGTTTTTTCTGCAATAGGGAATTCTTTGACGATAAATCATCAATGGCTGGCCGGAGAAATTAAAGGGCAACTCGAAAGGGCGGGTATTTACATTAAAACAATGGCCGAAATCAACCGCATTTCAAACGAAATAAATCAAAACCGGCAGAAAAACAATGCGATTATTCAATACGATATGTACCTGAACCTTACCGGACAGGAGGAATATGTAAATCCGTTTACCAACGAAACCGAAACAGGAACAAACCGATGGAACCACCGCTGGTCGGGGAACAATGATATTGTGATATACACCGACGACCCAAATTTCGACCCCAACCGGGTTCCGGAGTTAAATAATTTTGAATTTAAACGTTCGTCGGTGAAAAAGCGGTGAACCGGGAAATGCAGTTTCCAAACTGCGTCAATTTAAGGCGATTTGTAAATCGCCTGTACTTATGGAATTAACAGATAAAAAACATAACCATGAAAAATTTTTACATTCTGATTCTCCTGCTAATCCCGTTTTTGGGAAGTGCTCAGAAAATTTATGTCGATGCCGCCAATACCTCGGGTGTTGAAAGTGGAACTTCAATACATCCGTACAACACGGTTGAAGAAGGAATTACCGGCAGCAAAACCGGCGACACCATTTTTGTAAAATCCGGTAATTATTCACCTCCGGGAGGAGAACTTTTCCTGAATCCGGGTACTATTCTTTTTGGTGAGAACCCGGCAAATACAATAATTAATGCTGATATTAGGGATACAGCCCGAAGTGAACTTCCGTTTGAGATTCATAATCTCACTTTCGGGGAGTTTATTTGCGGCCGTGGCAATTATCTGAATGCACATTTCAGCAAACCCTGCCTGATTAAAAACAATATTTGCCGGGAGATTGCCATTGCACATGGAGGAGGTTATATTGAAAAAGGAGATGAATATATTTTTCATCCCATCCCTTTTTTCAAAATCGAAAACAATACTGTTTCAGGGGAAATTACTTTTAGTCATGGCATGGGAAAAATTGTCGGACAAAATATTGTTCGGAACAATTCGGCTGAAACAATTTCACTAAAGCATGGAGCAGTAACTGCCCCTATTGTTCAAACTGAACCGGGTTGCGGTTATCTGATTGAAAACAATACAATAACCGGAGAAATTGCATTCAAACAAGGTGCCGGGGTAGATTCCACCATGGTTGAAATAATTCAAAACCTGATAAAAATAGTGGTTAGCAACAATAGAGCCGGTATAATTGAAATCAAGTCCGGTGCCGGACATACCTACCACATTGATAACAATACAATTCAAAAAGGTATAGGAGATGTAAGTGGTGCCTGTTGGACCATCATTTCGAACAATACGATTTTAAATGGTGGTATTTCCGACATCAGTGGAGGGACAAACCCTGATTTTGGTTGCGAAGACCCTGATTGCATGGTGGAAGACCAGTTTATCGAAAATAATACAATTTATTTTGAGGGCACAGGCGACCCGGATGAAGACTTTGCCATTATTGCAAAATCGCGCTCCGTAACCATCAGGAACAATAAAATTATATGTAAAGGGGCGGCATCCGGAATGCAACTCAAATCAGGCAGACCTACGAATGTTATTGATAACATAATTTCAGTTGAACCGGTTGCGGATTTCGGAATCGAAACCGAAGCAGGTTACGGTGTTGTAACTGGCAATAAAATTTCCGGAGGAAAGATTGGGTACTATAGTAAATCAGGCGCAGTACTTTTCGAAAATAATATCATCACCGGTTCGCATTGGGGTTTTTACAGCCAGGGATTGGAAGAGGTAAAAAACAACACCATTTCCAATTGTACAGGTCACGGAATGGTGCTCAATGGTTTGCGCGGACCAATCTCCGGGAATACGGTAACTGATAACGACAGTACCGGGATTTGGGTCATCCGCGTGGTGGATTTGGGTGGCGGCGTTCAAAACGGAGTTGGGAAAAATATCATCCAGAGAAACGGCTACTACGATATGCGGATAAGTATCAATTCAGTAACTCCCGACACTCTGTTTATCAACAACAACATTTGGGACCACGAAATCATTACAGATATTCTGAAATACGATATCCTGAATGAATCCACCGGCGGAAAACTGTTGCTCGGTTTTAATTCAATTTTAGCAAAACCTGCGGTTGTTCAACTTGTCAGTCCTACTAACCTGGCCGTTCTTACCAATCACTCTGCACAATTTGTTTGGCAAACGGTTGAAAATGCTGATTCTTACCGGTTGCAGATTTCCACCGGTGAGGTTTTCGAAACATTGTTTTTTGATACATTGTTAACTACAGTTACCTATTCAATTCAAGATTTGCCCAACCAATCCGATTTTTACTGGCGGGTTTTAGCTTCAAACCTGGCAGGAGAGGGAGAATGGTCGCCATCCCGGAAATTCAGTACACTCATAACCGGATTGCAGGAAACAGAAATTGGAAAGGATGGAATAGTATTGTACCCCAATCCAACTACCGGAAAGTTTCGTGTTCTCAGTTCAGAGTTCAGAGTTGAACGGGTTGAGGTGGCGGATTTGAATGGGAAGATATTGAAAACACAGCAGGCACACAACGAAATGAGTTTTGATATAGGACGTTTGCAACCAGGAGTTTACGTAATAAAAATTTTTACCCGTGACACGATTTACAGTAGATTGGTGCTGTTAAAATGACTAACTTTCGTTCAGAATTTGTCATCAATCAAATAACCGTGTTATGAAACAGATTTATTACCGTAATTTTATATTGCTGTCTCTTTTAAGTTTTTTCCCGATTGGCTTTTGTACGGCTCAAGGTATCGGCGTTGCAACTGTTTTGAATTCTTCCGCAGTGAATGACAAACAGGTTGCGACAAGCGTTTCGGAGGTTGAAGCGCTGACGTTTATCCTTAGCAACGAAGCGCCAGGATACCTGATTGATAACCTGATTGCCAACGGTTATGGAGACAGTAGCCTGTATGCTGTGATGCAATATTTGCAACCCTTATCGGGCGGGGCAATCCCGCAATGGTTTATGGATTCGCTGGCAGTTTGCCCGGCAAATAGCGATGTGTTTACTGCCGGATTGTGGAATTTTCCCAGTCCATCCAACAATCCGATTGGAATAGCCGACGATGGAAGTTTAATTATAGCTGGTATCTACGGAAAAGATTGGTCAGTAATGGAAGGTTATTCAACCTATAATGACACGCTGGTTCCGGTGAGTTTGAAATTATTTACTAAAGCAATTGGACCTGAGTTTTATATTGATGCAGGTACCACTACTGTATATGATTCTTCAGGCCCGGTTACCACACATTATAAAGCCTTTGCCATTGCCTGGTCGATGGAGCCTCCAACTACTTTTGTCCTTTCTAATGAAGGCGGTTTGATTGATGATTTAATCCGTGCCGGGCATGGAGATAAAAACCTTTACCAAACATTGGAAATGCTGAAACCTAAATCGGGCGGAACAATCCCGCAATGGTTTATGGATTCGCTGGCTGCCTGCCCGGCAAATAGCGAGGTTTTTACAGCAGAGTTGTGGAATTTTTCTGACCCTTCTAACAATCCGATTGGGATAGCCGAAGATGGAACTCTTGTAATTGCGCCAATTTATGGACGAAACTATTTTGAAAAAGAAGGTTATTCAACCTATAATGACACGTTGGTTCCGGTGAGTTTGAAACTATTTACCAAAGCAAATGGACCTGAGTTTTATATTGATGCAGGCACCAATGTTACAGGCGTAATAACAACGTATTATAAAGCTTTCGCCATTGCCTGGTCGATGGGTTCTACGTTTGTGCTCAGCAATGAAGGCGGTTTGATTGATGATTTAATCCG
>DYSZ01000332.1 GCA_020726265.1 Draconibacterium orientale | reverse complement strand
ACTCCCAAAGGCATGTTTGATGAAACACTGATGAGTTTTTCACTTACAATTTGCCGGGCCTTGAAAATGTCTGTTCCCCAATCAAATTCGACCCACACGAACGAAAAACCCTGCGAAGATGCCGAGCGTACTCTGCGGACATCAGTTGCGCCGTTCATCGCCGTTTCTATGGGAAATGTAACCAATCGTTCAACTTCTTCCGAAGCCATTCCGTGGGCATCGGTCATTACCACAACAGTTGGAGCGGTGAGATCAGGAAAAACATCCACATCCATATTCGAAGCAGTTCTCATCCCGAAAACCACCAATAACACCGAACTAAGCAAGATGAGATACTTGTTGTTCAGTGAAAATTTGATAATATTATTTAGCATGGCGTCGATTAATGTACGTGTCCTGAATGAGCATCCAAAGTACCTGTAGCCTGCGCCAGTTTGATTAGAATTGCACCCAATGTTACAACCCGCTCCCCGCTTTTAAGTCCACTACCAATTTCAGTTCGTATGCCATCAGTAGCCCCAATTTTGACTTCCCGTTTTTCGAAAAATTCGGGCGTAACCTGCACATACACAAAGAAAGTACCCTGATCTTCGAGCAGCGAAGTGGTTGGAACAGTCAAGGCAAGCGTGTTGGTAACTGTTTTCAGATACACTTCAACAAATCCTCCGGCTGTAAAACTGCCTGTGTTGTCGATTTGTAAAGCGACAGGAATAAGGAAATTGTCTGAATTGGTTGCCTTACCAAACGACAGAACTTTACCATTCATTTGTTCGAGCGAATACGTTTGGTTGTCATGTAAGGTGCGGATATTGGCCGAAGCAATTGACCCCAGCATTGATGCGTATTTTTGCTGAACCTCGGCATTCAGCAGGAGTGTTTTGTTCTGTGCAACAATTACAATTGGCTGCCCGGCCTCAACGTAAGCGCCGTTTTTTACCAGAACCTGTTTCACAAAACCGCTCATCGGGCTTTTTACACTCTGTCCCGAAGCGCTGAAATTCGTATTCAGGTTATCAAAGATTGCTTTGGCATTGTCGTATTGATTCTTTGCGCTGAGCAGGTCCTTTGCTGAAACAATTTTATCTTTTGCGAGCTCGGTTGATCGTTCGTAATCAGCTTTTGCTTTTTCAAGATTATTTTTAGCCTCGGCATACCGCACAGAAATATTGTTGTCGGCCAATTCGCTTCCGGAAATGGAGAACAAAGTCTGACCTTTTAGTAC
>DYSZ01000331.1 GCA_020726265.1 Draconibacterium orientale | reverse complement strand
CTCCCTGCTTATTACTGACTTGTCCTTACCAATTACCATAGCTATTTCAACCTGTCCTTAACTCCGCAAAAGAAAAGTTATAAAAATCGGGAAGCCCTGTAAAATTGGGTTCTACAAAGCTTGCCCGATTGAATATTTTTCACTTATTTAGGTGAAAAACATCGTAGCGATGAAAGTTACATATTCTTTAGAAAAAATCAACTCTTTTGGCGGAATAAATTTCGCCGATCATATTATCAGAAATACTTCGGTTTATCAAACCATAGACCAAACCCTTGGACAAAGAGGTATTAAAGCTGAATATTCATATAGCGATCTTTTCCGGTCGTACCTTTTAATGGTTCTTTGTGGCGGCGAATGCGCCGAAGATATTACCGAGCACCTTCGTACGGAACTCGCTCATGTAAAAGGGTTTGAAGTGTGTTCGGCAGACACTTTGCTGCGGATGCAGAAAGAACTGGCCACAAAAAAGGAAACAACCATTTCAAAAACAGGTATTGAGCATGATTTCAATATCAATATGAAAATGAATAAGTTGTTGGTCAAGTTGCTGGTTCAGACGGGTCAATTGTCGCCCAAAAATGAGGGTTATATTTTTGACTACGACAACCAGTTTATCCCCACTGACAAGTATGACTCGAAACGGAGCTACAAGCAAGCCGACGGTTATTTTCCCGGAATAGCTTCAATAGGCAACTTTCCTGTTTACATTGAAAACCGCAATGGTAACAGTAATGTGAAATACAAACAGGACGAAACCCTGAAAAGGGCATATAAGATACTGGGCGAAAGCAAGATTACAGTGAAGCACAGCCGAATGGACTGTGGGTCGTTCGACCAAAGCGTTGTTCCGGTGGTTGAAGCCAACAGTACCTATTTCTACATCAGGGCACAACGGTGCGCGAGCCTTTACGATATGCTGAAGAACGTAACTTATTGGGAAACAGAAACAATTGGGTTCAAAGAATACCAGGTAACATCTATTGAATATGCGCCATTTGGCTGGGACAAAACCTATCGTTATGTGATAACCAGGGAGAAGAACACCGACGGACAAGGCGACCTGTTCCTGGGTGACGATTTCACCTACAGGGCGATCATGACAAACAACCGCAAGATGACCGGCCTCGAAGTAGTTGAATTTTATAACGACAGGGGCGACAGCGAGCGTCTGTTTGACGAGATGAACAATGATTTTCTTTGGAAAAAGATGCCATTCTCCTTCC
>DYSZ01000171.1 GCA_020726265.1 Draconibacterium orientale | reverse complement strand
CAATGATTAGAGCGATGCTTCACACGTTTTAAAAATGATTTCAAAACAGTCTCTGGTTTTTAAATTAATTTCTCGTTGTTCCTGTGGCGATCTATATCGCGCAGCGTTTTCTTTTCGATATTTTTCAAAAATGCTTCGTTTAAATCAACGCCGGTTTGGTTGGCAAGACAAATTAATACCCATAAAACATCAGCCATTTCGTCAGCCATGTTGTATTGCTCGTCCGATTTTTTAAACGACTGGTCACCATATTTTCTGGCAATAATTCTGGCCAGTTCTCCAACTTCTTCGGTTAAAATAGCCATGTTTGTCAGCTCGCTGAAATAACGTACCCCAACTGTTTTTATCCAGTGGTCAACCATTTGCTGTGCCTCGACGATAGTAATATTTTGTTTATCCATTTGATATTATTGTTTTTTAATTTTTTAAGCCTCCCCATTTTGGGGAGATTGGGAGGGGCTTTCTTAAAAATCCTTCTGCTTTGAATCTATGATGATAGTAACCGGACCATCATTTACAAGCGATATCTCCATCATGGCACCAAAACGACCGGTTTCAACCTTTCTGCCAATTGCGTTTTCAATTGCCACAATAAACTTTTCGTACATCGGAATGGCAAAATCAGGTTTCGCGGCACGAATGTACGATGGCCGGTTCCCCTTTTTTGTGCTGGCATGAAGTGTAAACTGGCTCACAATTAAAATTTCACCATCGATATCTTTCACCGAGAGATTCATCACTCCTTTTTCATCATCAAAAATCCTGAGTTGAGTGATTTTGGCTGTCAGCCAGTCAATATCCTCTTGTGTATCTTTGTCTTCTACACCAACAAGAATCAGCAACCCTTTGCCAATTTCGGAAACAATTCCTGCCTCCACCTTTACCGAAGCTTGTGACACTTTTTGAACTACAATTCGCATGTTATCAATGTTTTCAATTGCGAATATAAAAAAATGATTGCCTTACACTCTGTGGGATTTGGAAAAAAGCGCAACTGTTGATGTGTGGAACTTAACCGGCGGACCGTCGCGCGATTATTCAAAAATGAACTCGCAGCGGTTTTCTGCTTTCCACCAACTCGATTTGCGGGATGATAAATCGTTTTACCTCAAAAAAATCACTGCAAAATTTTACATCGACATTCAGAACCTTTACAATTTCCAAGCTGAACAACAGGATATTGTCGTACGTAAAACCGATGAAAACGGCAATTTTCTCACCCGACAACGGAACAAAATATGTTTTGGAAAGCATCCCGAATACAACCTGCAAGGTGCTGCCAACAATTGGGATAATACTTGTATTTTAGAAAGATAGAATCAGGAAGTTGGGTTTGTTCCCGGCTCCCTGATTTTTTGTAACAAAAAATATGATTACCCTTAATTTTGATTGTAAATCAGACAATTAAATTTAATGATGCATCCGTTAATTATAGTGTTTTCTTTGTTTCATTCATACCATAAATCTCAATCGCCAATCTGAAAAACAATAACTCAAGAAAAATTTAAGAGATAATAAAAATATCGCGCAACTCTTTGTTGCTCAGATTTCCTATCCAGTTTTCGCCGGTGGAGACGGTCATCTCGGCTAACGCTTTTTTCTTCTGAATCATTTCGTTGATTTTTTCCTCGAAGGTGTTTTTAGTGATAAAACGGTGTACCATTACATTATTTTTCTGCCCAATCCGGTATGCCCTGTCGGTGGCCTGTGCTTCCACCGCGGGGTTCCACCACAAATCGTAATGAATTACATGGCTGGCAGCAGTGAGGTTCAGCCCGGTACCCGCAGCTTTGAGCGACAGCAGGAAAACTTTGTCGGCATGGTTGTTCTGGAAACGCTCCACCATTTCCCGGCGCTGGTTAATACTGCTCCCGCCGTGATAAAACAGCGGTTCCTCGTTATATCGTTCTGTAATAAAATGCTTTAGCAATTCGGCCATTTCGGTAAACTGGGTGAAAAGGAGCACTTTTTCGTTGCTTTCGATAATGGAGTCGAGTTTGTCGAAAAGCAGGGCAAGTTTTCCGCTAATAGAAGCATCTTTTATACCATTTTTCAGGAATTGAGTGGGATGGTTACAAATTTGCTTTAATGCGAGAATCATCTGTAATACAATCCCCTGCCGCACAAACAGCGATTTTTGGTCTATCTTTTTGATTCCTTCAATTTCTTCCATCGCCTTTTCGAGCGTTTTTTCGTAAAGGCTTGCCTGTTCCCTGGTTAGCGTGGCAAAACTGTCGATTTCAATTTTATCGGGCAGGTCGGAGATTATGCTTTTGTCCGATTTCATACGTCGCATTAGGAAGGGGGCGGTTACCTTTTTCAGTTTTTCAGCGGTTTCGAGGTCGTTTAACTGTTCGATGGGATTCCCGAAAGTTTCTGCAAACTCTTTCGGACTGCCCAAAAAACCGCGGTTACTGTAATCCATAATACTCCACAGTTCGCTCAGGCGGTTCTCCACCGGCGTACCGCTTAAAGCAATAAAATTCTCCGATTTTATCGATTTTACAGCCTTTGTTTGTGCTGTTGCCTGGTTTTTAATGTTTTGCGCCTCATCGATTACCATGGTATGCCATTTCAATTTTTTCAACAGGTCGGCATCACTGCGGGCAATCCCGTAAGAAGTTATCAATACATCATAATCGGTCAGTTTTTTTAAATCGCGTTGTGTGCCGTGGTATATTTCCAGTTGTATGCCGCGTGCAAATTTCTGAAATTCGGCCTGCCAGTTGGTAAGCAGCCCGGTTGGGGCCACAACCAGCACTTTTTCTTTTTCGAGAGAACCTTCTTCCTTAAATTTGAGGATGGCAGTAATTACCTGCAAAGTTTTTCCCAGCCCCATGTCGTCGGCAAGCACCGAGCCAAAACCGATGCGCGAATTGCGGTAAATCCACGAAAAACCTCGTTCCTGATAGGGGCGGAGGCGGGCATCCAAACCTTGTGGTAGCGGTACTTCGCTAAAATCGGTAAGTTGTTTGATGAGTTGCTTCACATCATCGTCCATGGTAACTTTCGCGCCATTGTATTCGCCCGAAAGCGCGGTGCGCAGCAATTGAAAAGCCGATGGTTCCTTTGATTGGGTAAAATGCTTGTACAGTTTCTCAAGCTCTTCTTTTTCGACATAAATATACCCTGTTTTAAACCGGATGAGTCCTTCCGATTTCATCAGCAATTTCCTGAATTCGGCCTCATCCATCACCGCATCGCCAACTGCCACCTGCCATTCAAAATCGAGCAGTTTATCAAGACGGAGGAATCCTTTCCCCGATGCTTTATTTTTCAGTTTTACGCTGGCACGAGGTTTTAATATTTCCTGCAACGATTTTGGCAGCAACACCGAAATGTCGAGTAATTGGATGGCCGGAATCATTTGCATCAGAAATGGGGTAAACAATGAATTGTCCATTACAATTTGCTTTTCGCCCGCCGAATTTATACACTCATCGAGGCCGTTCACAAAGCTGCTTAAATGGGCAAGCGACTGCAATATTTCAAAACGTCTGTGTTCGAATTGTTTCTGGGTCAGAATGTTTTTCAGAGGAACGGGGTTGCCAAGCATGTCGGCCCTGTTTTTCACGTTGACCGTAATCCCGAATTTTTCATCTTTCAGTTCCTCAACTACCAGCATGGGCATGTATTCGCCCTGTGTTAGGTAGAATTTTTGGAGCCACGACTGTATGCCGCCTGCCAGCGCCTCTTCTCCCGGACGTGAAAACGGGTAAACTTTATTTTTAAAAAACAGTTGTTCGAAAATGTCGTCGGCTGCCGGATAACTTACCAGCTTTACAATTTCGCTGATAAACAATGATAACAAGTTAACTGCCAAATCTTTGTTAATAGGTTTTTCCTTTTTTGCCGCCGTGCCGGTAAAAATCCCCGGCGGAAGCATTTGTTCCAGCTCGGTTACCAGCTTTTTTACCTCTTTGCTTAATATGGCTGGAAGCCACCTGATTGCATATTCTTTATTAGGGAGATGTACAATTTGCGGAACAATTGCCCCGTTGCCAACCAGTTGTACGGCAAGATGCAAAACTGTATGCAGTACCGCTGTAGAGGGTTGAAAATCGTAGGTTTTCGAAACCTGAATTTGTGCAAGTTGCTGTAAATATGCAGCAACCGAATATTCCTTTTCGTTGATATGAATTTTTGCCCTGAACGATTCATCGAGCTTTACAACGCTGGTTGAGTGGTGATTAATTCGATTTTCGCCTGAATAGGCTTCTTCAAAAAAAGTGGGGAGTTCGATTTTTCCGCTGGCTACCCGCTGGGTGTTTTTTACTATCCTGTTAAGTGTCGAAAGATATTTTTCGCGGAAGTCGGTTGCCGAAGCTGTGTAAAAAGCCGGCGATGGCGATAACAGCGATGTTAACGGCCCGTGAATGGGCGAAAGCTTTGCAAACGAAAGTTTTCGGTAGGCATTCTCGGGGTCGTAACCCTTACTTTCAACGGCTTTGTCAAAAAAGAGGTCGTGAATCTTAGGTATTTCAATGTTTTGTTTGTTGATGAAAATGCCCCGCTTTTCAAGTTCGGCAAGCAAATCGACATTATGCAACGAAAAAACCAGGAACGGGTTGTTATCTATTTCTGCCGAAACCTTGTAAATTACCGAAGCGAGGTGCTTGCACGGAACCGCCCAGTCGGGACAAGAACACTGCATTTTCAAATCGGTCCATTGCCGTGGAAAAACTTTCAGACCCAACCGAACGGCCAAATCAAGCACTGCCGGGTCGAGTTCGCGGTTGAGCAGTTTTGAAATAATTACCGGGCGTTTAACCAGTTCTTCCAGAAATTTACCCAACTCGGGGTCGAAAAAGGGGGGCATTATTAAATCGACATTGTACGGGCGCGGACGCGAACCCTGCACTTTAGCTGCAATGTGGTTGCCCACAATTTTTATTTTTTCAACTGCTCCTTTCCGCGCATACGATGCACCACGTGGTAAACGGTTACTAAAATCGATGTTATTGAGCGAGTTAAGCCATTGTTCACCCCACCAGGTTTTTCCAAATGCAGTCATAATCTGGTTAATTTTTTATGTTGCAAGGAAATAAAATTTGCGATTAAAACTGAATTCAAATAGCCTTGGATTATTAACAGTTTCGGGGTAAAAATTAACATGTTCATACAAAATTTTAAAAAGGTTGAATGCTGGGAAACTCTAACGGATTTCTGATTCTTTGTTGGTGGTTTTTTCTGAAAATTGTGTGATGAAAAATCGTTTTGGGATGTTCAAATAAAATTTCTTACATTCTTGATTTTATACGGTCTACCGTAAATATTGGCGCTATTTTATACGGTTTACCGTAAATATTTATTATTTTTGAAACAAAAAATGATTCAGCGATTCATCGAAGAAAATATCATTGACAAGGTTTTAAACGGGGGAAAAGTAATTGTTATATACGGAGCCCGTCAGGTAGGAAAAACTACTCTGGTAGAAAAAGTTCTGAGTAATTTTCAGGGAAAAGTATTAAAAATAAATGCCGACGAACTGCTATACAATGAAACTCTTTCATCCCGCGATTTTTCAAAGTTACAGTCAATGACTTCGGGCTACGATCTGTTATTTATCGATGAAGCTCAAAGAATTATCGACATCGGTATTAATCTCAAAATTCTTCACGATAAACTTCCTCGACTAAAAATTATTGTAACAGGCTCTTCATCACTTGATTTGGCAAACCGGGTAAAAGAACCCCTAACCGGACGAATCAATTCGAATATTTTATTTCCGGTGTCGGTTATCGAATGGCAGAACTATAACCAGATTAACGATTTTGAGGTTAGTTTAAAACTTGAGGATCTGATGCTTTTTGGAATGTACCCCGAAGTATTTTCATATCAGAATATCAATCAAAAAAGAAAATTTATCGATGATTTGTGTCAGTCGTATCTTTACAAAGACATCCTGACACTTGCCAACATTAAATATCCTGAAAAGTTAAACCAGCTTTTAAAATTGCTTGCATACCAGACTGGTCAATTGGTTTCACTCCACGAATTGTCTTCTACATTACAGATTCACCGCGAGGCAGTAACTAATTATATTAATTTACTCGAAAAGAGTTTTGTTATTTTCAGGCTTCCCGGATTCAGCAGAAATTTACGTAAAGAAGTAGTAAAAATGGATAAGATATATTTTTACGATACCGGAATCAGAAATGCCCTGATTAATAATTTTAATGAAATCAAGCTTCGCTCCGACAAAGGACAATTATGGGAAAATTTTGTAATGAGCGAAAGAATGAAAGCTAATAAATACAATCAAACCTTTGTCAACAGCTATTTTTGGAGAACTTACTCCGGCGCGGAACTCGACCTTGTTGAAGAAAAAGAAGGAAAATTACATGGTTTTGAATTTAAATGGGCAAATACCCAAACAAAACCTCCGGTTTCGTGGCTTGAGAATTACAGCGAATCGACTTTTCAGTGCATCAATTCCTCCAACTTTTTAGATTGGCTTAAAAACAAATGAAGCCAATTGAAAAAATAAAGGGATGCCGTATCCAGGCAAGGCACGAACTACTGTCCTTTATTCCGAATTATAGAAAAATGCCTGCAGAATATTTGTATTTTCAGTATGTCAACTTGAAGCAACTATTAAACTTGTAATCAGTTGAATTGCTGCTACCGGTGCCCAAATGCGTTCGATTTTGCTGGGTGTAATTGTATTCATTATTGTTCCAATACCCGAAAATGCAACAACAAACCAAATTCCGGTTGCTGAACCCGATAACAGTTGTGGAAACACCAATCCTGCCCTTGACAATACAATGATTGCAAGAACAATCAATATCAAAATATTTACAATGGCAACAATTCTCATTTTCGGGGGATATTTTCCCGGAATTTTTCCACCCATTGAAGCCGAGCCCCATGGCATCCCGATGGTCAGACACAACTGAAAAAGAATCACTATCGCCGTTAAAACCGTAAGAATTATTGCTGAAGGAATTTGAATCATAAAAAGTTCTTCTAATTAATCTTTAAAAACAAAAAATCTAATGGTCGGTGCATTCGGATTTTTGGAATTTTCTGATTTCCTAACCTCTATTCACTTTTTCACTTGCTGCCGAGTGTTTACTTTGCCGGAGCAGCCGGTTTGTTGTACCCCTGCGACAAATCAAAAACCTTTGTTTTAAAAGCTTCGGTTTCGGGGAGGTCGAATTCAAGGCCGCTGCTTTGGTCTATTTCAAGTTTCAGTCCGGAGGCTTCAACCTCCACCACGTGACCAGCTTTGGTTTCGTCGGCCGAGATAAAATGGAGGTGA
>DYSZ01000330.1 GCA_020726265.1 Draconibacterium orientale | reverse complement strand
AAAGAAATAGCAATGTTTTTTTTGAGGGGGAAGTGGTCTGTGAGTTGCCAAGGGGAGGCTGGGAGTCCTCCCCTTGGCTGGAAACAGAATGTGGGGAAATAAAAAACATAAGGAAATAAAAAAAACTTCAATACACCGGGGAAGTTGTAAGAAAAGCTTGCTTGTGCTTGTAGCTTTGCAATAGTCTTGCCAGGTTTGTAGGTTAGTGGTGTGGATATTGTGTCTTGATGCGTGCATTTTCTTTTAATCGAAATAATATCAAGATATTGACTTGTATTTATTTAAGAGCGGATGGGTTGACCCCGTGTTTTTTCTGGAATGCCTGTCGATTGTTTTGTTGTTTTGAGATGGTTGTGGTGGCACTAAATTGTACAGATATGTTGCAAGAATATACAGACGGAATTTGTTTTCCCGTTTTCCGGACTAAATTCCCCTGTTTTTTCAGCATGTTCTGCTGTTTTTCCCGTTTTCCGGATTTTTTTTCCCGTTTTCCGGAAAATTAATTGGTGTTTAAGTTTGGGAATAAAGAGTGGTTGTCTGTAACATGTTTGAATGATAAGGAAAATCCTGTCATGACCTTTTGCTTTTAATTGGCATGGATTTTGCTTTAAATTGAATATTGGTAACTACTCAAGTGGATTAATCTGATGGGCGCTTTGCCAAGGCAAAGCTGGAAGACGGAAGGTTACTGCGTATGGGCCCATGGCCCATCTGTTTTACCTTTGCCTCCGGTCTACAGTTTATTGCTGGAGCAGTTCCAAATATTGAGCAATGAATGATTTTTTTTGCAGAGGCGTTTAAATCTCGTTTATCGGGTTAGCCGGTACACGTAACGTAAAAAACTAAGAGGGAGGTAACAATGAAAAAGTACAAAAAGTACAGTTTGGGGCTCTTGTCGGCCATGGTGTTTGGCCTGAGCGGCGGTGTCGCGTCTGCTGCGTATATGGCGGATATCACCTATGATTACACGCAGAGCGGTAATAACTACACCTTTGATTTTACCGTCAAGAATACTTCGACGGGGTCAGACACGGGCAAGTTGGATTATTTTGCGATTTTTTTTGATGATGATGCCGACTATGCGAAATATTTAAATATTACATGGGGAGGTGATAACGGATGGTTCAGTGAAGCTGATGATTATGATCCTGCATTTGGTGGACTGTCAGGGTATGTTGCTGCCGATGCCTCCGTATTGTTCGGCAGTGGCGGTGGTGGGTTTGCGCAAGGTGCATCCAATATCTTTC
>DYSZ01000329.1 GCA_020726265.1 Draconibacterium orientale | reverse complement strand
TGCCGGGCTGTTAGGAATAATGCCCTTTAAGTGAAGCAATGATTAGCGTTTCTCCTTAAATTTTATAAACGAATCGATGTTCAATGGTAACTCTTCGTGACCAATATCCGGTAAGGTCATGTTTTAAAGGTTCAGGTTTACCAACGCCTGCATAGGGATTATCGATAACAGATTTTGTAAGTTCCAGTATTTTTTTCAGGATAGATTTATTGCCTGTTTTAATCCAGTAATCGAGGTCCTCTTTTGCTTTTGGGGTATAAACTATTTGCATAGGTTTTCAAGCTCGTCGAAAGAAATCTTAATGCCTTTCCCTTTTTTCAAGTCTTCTTCACCTTGCTTTATCATATCCACAAACTCAGGTTTATATGGTTTTTCTAAATCAGTTGCTTTTGAAATTTTATACTTGATTTTAAATGCTTTGAAAACTGCTTTAATTGCCTCAATTTGAGAAGCGTCTTCGGTATAAGCTGTAATATTTATTGCTTTCATAGTGAGTTATTCAATGAATTGCCAAAAATACAGGAAATAAGTCAGATAACAAAAGCCGGAATAACAACTCATTACGGCTTTTGCGTTATATTACCAAATGATTTTTTATCCCTTCAATTCCCTGCAAGCCTCATAAATCCCCTCAAACAGAGGTTGAATTTTTGATTCTGCAACTGCTGAAAAAGCGATGCGGAGCAGGTTATCAAAAGCAATTACCCCGATGCTGTATTTTTCGATAAGCAGTTTGCGGGTTTTCTCTCCGTCGAGTCCTTCTGCTAATTCGATGCACATAAAATAACCCGAATTATACGGAAGCGCCTTAAAATAAGGTTTGTAGGTTTCGTTTTGCAACACCCGTTTTACTTCGTCGTACCGGCGTTTCATGATTTCATATTTGGCAGCTTTCTGGTTTTCGTAATCGGGGTGGGTGTAAGCTTCCATCAGCAACGACTGCGAAATATTGGCCGCATTCGAAATGTTCCCGCGAATGGCGCCTGCAGTTTTCGATTCGAGCGCACCGTACAAAGCTGCGTCGCCGCCTTTTATTCCATAGGTTATAAATCCCACACGGAACCCCCAAACGTAATCTTCTTTTGTGGGGCCGTCGATTTTAACCGCCAGTACATTGTTGTGTAAAGTGCAGGCAGCCGAGAAAATACTTTCGGCGGCAATTCCGGCTTCGTAACCCAATCCAAAATAAGCGTCATCAATCAGTAGTACAATTTTATTTCCTTTTTCAGCCGAGGCTTTTATAATTTT
>DYSZ01000170.1 GCA_020726265.1 Draconibacterium orientale | reverse complement strand
TTTGCACATCGACAACCCTGTTTTGCATACAGGATTGGAAGATGCATCTGTTTTTGTCGAAAAAACACGATTGGCGCTGGAAAGCCTGCATAAAATTGATACTGAAATATTATCGGGTGATTTGATTTTTGCCGGACAGGTGAATTTTCTGAACCGGTATTCATCGGTTACGCTATTTTTTCCGGCTGCTTTTTTCCGACTGTATTACCATCTGTTTCACAGGATAATCGAATTGAACCTGAAAAGCAGGTTTCCGGTACTTTTCTTTTTCGATTTGTATAAACTTGGCTATTATGCAATTCTCGAAAAAAAGTGATCCGATGACTTAAAGTCATCGGATCACTTTTTTTTCATTCATGCATTATAGCATTCTTGCATTTTGGCTACTCCCCAAGTTTTATTTCCCCATACCGACTGTCGATTTTTACCTTGCCGCCGCCATAATTCCCGATTTTTCCGTTGATTTCGAAACTTGTATCCTCTTTCATCCGGTTTCCTTTAAACCGATCCTGAGGATAGGAAATTCCGCAGTATTCGCAACGGGCATCCACTGTGTAGCTTGCATTGCCCAAACCAAGATAAATATTTCCGTATGAGTTGTTGATGATGATTGATTCAAATCCGGGGTCGATTGACTCAACTTTAATTCCACCGTAACCGGTGCCGATTTGTAAACTCTTCATCAGTTTGCCAATTTTCACCTGGCTGTATTTAGTGTCGGCAGTGAGCGTAATAAGTTCGCCCACATTGATTTTATCGTAACGCGATTCGGTTTGAATGTCTTTGGCTTTGTCGATATCGGCTGTGGAATATTTCATGTCGAGCCTCATGTTCCCGGTTTCGCCCATGGTGATATTTGAATATTTAATCTCCATTTCAATGTTTGCGGTTTCATCTATTTTGGCTTTTCCGTAGGCCAGCAACACTTTTGTGCTTATTCCTTTCAGTCCCACTGCAGTGAGGCTTCCATACTGAACATCAAAGTTTCCGTTACCTGTAAGCTGATTCACCACCACATTGCCGTACTTGTTTTCAACGGCCAGGTTTTTTTCCGAAGGTACATTCACCACATAGTCGATGCTGAAATTGCCATTGAAATTGTAGTTGTTTTCAATCGATGTTTCTGCTTTTACCGTGCTTCCCGATTTGCTGAATGAAACATCAATTTTGTCAATTAATTCACTGACTTTTCTTTCATTCGATCCTTCAATTTTCACCAGCACATCGATTGTAATTTCGCTGCCAACATCGTTTTTAAATTTCACTTCGCCAAATTTATTGTTGATTTGCACATTCTCAATTCCTGCAGATGGCCACGACTCGTGGTATTTTTTTGTTTTCTCAATTGCAAGGGTGGTTTTTCCGGCTCCGATTAAAATCACAATCAGGAGCAAGGTTGTCAGTTTAAATGTTGTTTCCATGGTTGTTGCTTTTTTGTTGTTTAACTTCCTGTAACTTGTTCACTATCATATTTATAATTTCGAGTTTTGCCTGGTAATATTCAATCATTGCGTTAATCACGCGTTCGTCGTTCGGGTTGGCAGCCAGGTCGGTTTGCAGTGTTTTAAACCTGTCTTCAAAATCGGCCAGTTCATCGTTCATGACCGCCTGTTCTGCCTCCGAAATTAATCCGTCGGCTTTGAGCGTATTCCACTGGTTCATACCCATGTTAATGGCGTTGTTGTAGTAAAATTCAACTTCGCTGTATTCAACTGAAACTGAAGCAAGGGTAAACGGTTCGCCACTATTTTCACCGGGTAAACGTTTTTTGTCCGGCGTAAAATAAATATACGTCTGGTTGGCAGCGAGCAACATAAAAATCACTGCTGCGGCCACTTTCCAAACCGTGTTTAAGGTGAATCTTTTTCGTTTTCCCTCTGCATTCAGTTTTGCCTGAAATCGTTCGAAATGACCGACGGCCGGTTCAAAATCGTTCAGCGTTTCAATGTTTTTCAGTATGATTTCTTCTATGTTATCTTTTGTCTTCATAATCAGTTGTATGAATAAATTTCCTTGTCTTTCAGCAGTCCTCTCAGTTTGTTTTTTGCCCGCAGGTATTGTGTTCGCGAGTTCGAGTTGCTGATTCCCAGAATCTCGCTGATTTCTTCATGGTCGTAACCTTCAATCAGGTAAAGGCTCAAAACCACGCGATAACCGTCGGGTAATTGTTGAATGGCATTTTTTATTGCCTCCATGTTAACTTCCTTCAATTCCATCTGGTAATCCGGAATCTGCGCGGTTTTTTCGCTGATCTCTTCCAGTTTCACCCTCTTTTTTTTCAGATGATCCAAAGAACGATTAATTACTATTCGTTTCAGCCAGATGCCAAAACTCACTTCGCCTTTGTAGGTTTCCATGTTTCTGAAGGCATTCAGAAAAGCTTCCTGCATTACATCTTCCGCTTCAGCAGGCTGATTGATAATTCGCATACAAACACTGTAAATTGGTTTGTAATAGAGTTTATACAACTGAAACTGCGCTTTCTGACTGCCCGCTCTGCACTGGTCAATAATTTCCTGATGAATATTTTCGTAAAGCGTTTTCAATGTTTTTACTGTTTCTGAATCAATGACGACAATGATTTTTTAATGTTGCACACGCCCGATATTTTTTGTTAGTAATATGAGAGATAAAATGTCAAATTCTGTTTCTTCACTCACCCCGAGTTCTCCCGATGTAAATCGGGAGAACTCGGCCTCTCTTACAAAGAGAGGGGCGAAGACACCTTAAGGTGGCTTGGGGTGAGTGAGTTAAAATTCGACAAGAAATACTTCTCGATACACAACACTAAAAATAAAATGAAAAATCGGGCCTGCCTCGAGGCAAACCCGATTTTTCACTATTGATAATCTTATAGTCTGGTAAACTTCGAGGAGATTCCTCTCCCGAATGCCCGGGATCGGAATGACAAAACTTTTGTCTTGTTTGCTATAGATGTGGGTTGGGATTGAGGCTCTGCCTCAATCCCAACCCACATCTATCCATGCTTAACTCATTGTCATCCTGAGCGAATGAAATGAAGCGAAAGAATCTCAGTCATAAGAATATTTTACCGAACGACATTGATTAATAATTGAAAGAGAAGTATTGGTTTACAGCGAATTGTAAAACTTAACGACTGCTGCGAGCCCTTCGGGTTTATTCAGTTTGATTTTATTTTTCGAGATAAAGTCTTCGATTTTATCTCGATTATCGGGAAAAGCCTCTAACACGCTTTTTTTGTTGCCTGCCAGGGCAGGTAATCCTGATCCAGCCCTGATAAAAAATTCATCGGCACGGAGTACAAATTTTGCAGGTTCTGCTTCTTTGTAAGCACCGGGTTCGGTCGGATTCTGGTAAAGTACGCTTACTTTTGAAAGCAGCGAAGCCTTGCCTTCCACAATCAATAGCAGAAATCCTTTTTTTGGTTTGGTTCCTGCCCCATAGCTAACATAAACCAAACGGTGGTCGCCAAAAACTGCATATTCAACAATTTCGGGTTTGGCTAACGCTAAAATTTCACCGGCTGGATTTTTAAACTCCAAATCGTCGTTGTATAGGTTGTACCGCAAAGGAACCTGATCGTAACGTGTTTTTGAGTTGGTGTAAATTGTACCGTTTATAAACTCATCATTCAGGTAGGGCGAACCTTTAATATCTTTCAACAAAAGTTCCGTATTTCCGCTTTTGTTGAGCAGCTGATTCATATGGTAAAAATCAGCTGTTTCCATCAGCTCATAGCTAACTGAAATCTGTGCAAAGCTACCGCTTACACAGGCAATTATAAATGCAAAAATCAGCAGTTTTCTCATGGCAATTTTCTCATGTTTTTTTGTAGAATCTTTTTTTTACAGCGAGTTGTAATATTTTACAAGTTCGTTAAGTCCCTCGGGTTTGTTTGTCTTTATTTTATTTTTCGATATAAAATACTCAATTTCAGCTTGGTGGTCGGGGAAAATCTGTGCGATTTCTTTTTTGTTGGTGGCAGGTTTTACTGCTGCATCACCAACAGCAATAAAATAAACAACAGGAATCCGCTCAAAACGGGCTCTTTCTGAATCCTGGTATGCAGCAGGAGCCTTTCGATCTCTGAAAAGCACTTTATGTTGTGCGTATAAAATGGCTTTTCCAGGCTCAAGAATCTGCAAATAACCTTTTTCCCCATCCGAAAATTTGACATACCTGAATTCGTAACCCCCAAATTCTACCTTTTCAACATCGTCAGGAACTGCAATTTCTGCGGCAGTGCCGTCGGTTGTCTCAAATTCAATTTTATCATTGTACATATTATATCGAAGTGGAACATCCACAAACTTCTGTTTCTGAATGGTATAAATGACCCCTGTTATAAAATCTTTTTCAAGGAAAGGCGTGCCGTCGATGTCTTCAAACGCCATATCTCTTTTCCAGTCGCTGGTAATCATTTTGTTTGTCCGGTAATAATCCGAAATTTGTTTTATCTGGTAATCAGCCTGAGCAAAAGCGATTACCGAATTAATTACTAAAAAAAGTAGTGCGAGGTATTTTTTTAAGCGGAATGAATTTTTACTTTGCATGATGATGATTTTTGAATTGTTGTTGTTTTCTGAGATAAACACAAATATGAAATAAAATTTAATACAATGAGCGGAGTTCACCAAGTTTCGATGCCAAAGCTTGTATTCACCATTTTTCTCAATTTGCTGATTACAATAGCGCAGTTTGCCGGCGGTGTTATTTCGGGCAGCCTGGCGCTGATTTCGGATGCCATTCATAACCTCAGCGATACGGTTTCTGTTGTACTGGCCTGGTTTGCGCAGGTACTGAGTCGCAAACCATCGACCCCACAATCAACTTTTGGCTACAAACGCGCCGAAATTTTGGCAGCTTTTATCAATGCCATCGCGCTGATTGCAATCTCCGTTTACCTGATTTTCGAGGCTGTTGAAAGGCTGATTACGCCGCAACCGGTTGATGCCCGCTGGATGTTTTGGCTGGGGCTGCTGGGTTTGATTGCCAACGGACTTTCAGTTTTAATACTCGAACGCGAAAAAAACAAAAATATCAACATCAGGGCTGCTTACTTGCATTTGCTTGGCGATGCTCTGACCTCGCTGGCTGTAATTGTTGGCGCAGTGCTCATCTGGATGTACAACATTGTGTGGGTCGATGCCGTGGTAACTGTTGTAATCGGCATTTATCTGCTGGTGCACACAGGTAAATTGCTCAAAGAATCAGTAACCATTCTGATGCAAATGACACCGGCCGATATTAACATAGCCGAAATCGAAGAAAAATTGTTGACGGTTGAAGGAATCAAATCGGTTCACCACATTCATGTGTGGAATCTGACCGATAAAATCCTGCATTTCGAATGTCACATTTCGCTTAACAAAGACCTGCCGGTTTCTGCAACAACAGAAATCACTCAAATAGTTGAAAAACAACTGCACAATGAATTCGATATCGACCATGTTACCATTCAGTTTGAGTATGGTCAGGTAGTTCAGGAAAGTTGTTTGTGCTGAAGAAAGTTAAAAATGGACTGACTTTTTGCTTAATTTTGAAAAAAAGGAAAAGATGAATACTGAAACTTTGCGATTGAAACTAATTCATGGGATTTCTCAAATCGACGATGAAAAACTACTGAATGAAATCGAATCCCTGATTGAAAGTAGCAACTGGAATAAGTTGTCATATCTTGACAGACAGGTAATTGATGAAGGATTAAGCCAGCTTAACGAGGGAAACAGCTTTTCTTATTCCGATGTAAGAAAAGAAATTGATTCACTTCTTTCACAGAAAAAATAGTGTGATTTTATGGCGTTGCAGGTATGATATTCATTAAAGGCAAAACAGGAATATACAGCAATTATCAGTTATATTATTCAGAACTTCGGATTAGAAAAGGCAGTTTTAGTAGATCAATATTTTGAAAAGGTTATCCGACAAATCTCAATTAATGCTGAAATGTATCCAATATTCGATAAAAGAAGAAAAATCAGGAGATGCGTGATGAGTAAACAAACCACCCTTTTTTACCGGATTGAAGGGAAGAATGTTGAATTGGTTAGTTTCAGAAGTAATTTGATGAACCCTGAAGTCCAGATATAATCATTTTTTATTTTTTCGTTCGCTGTTTCACACAATATTCATATCAATACCCGCAAAATACATCCCTAAAATAACCAGGCCAACCACAATGCGGTACCAGCCAAAAACCTTAAAACCATGTTTTGTGAGAAACCCGATAAACAATTTGATGGCAAGCAGTGCAACTACAAAAGCCACGATATTGCCCACTGCTAAAACCTGAATATCGTGTGAAGTAAACCCTGTTTCCGATTGATAAATCTTCAGTAATTTATATGATGTGGCCGCAAACATGGTGGGCACCGCCAGAAAAAATGAAAACTCGGCTGCTGCTTTCCGGGTGAGTTTTTGGGTAAGTCCACCGATAATGGTTGCTGCTGAACGCGAAACCCCGGGAATCATGGCAATTACCTGGAAAACACCAATGATAAAAGCGCTTTTCAGGTTAGGCTCGCTGTCTGGTTTTTTTTCGTTTTGCTCAAAAATTTTGTCAACAAACAAAAGAAAAATACCGCCCAGTAAAAGCGTAATTGCCACCACAATCACATTTTCGAGCAGCATATCGATGTAATCGCTGGCCAAAAAGCCGATAATAGCTGCAGGTATAAAAGCCACCAGCAGTTTCACATAAAAATCGAAAGATTTCAGAAACCGTTTCCAGTACAAAACCAAAACCGAAAGAATGGCGCCAAATTGGATTATTACCGTGTAGTTTTTTACAAATGGATTTTCTGCAATTCCCAAAACCGACGAACCAATAATCATATGCCCGGTTGACGAAACCGGCAGAAACTCAGTCAGCCCTTCTATAATGGCGAGTATGATGGCTTGAAAAATGCTCATAACGATATTATTTATCGGTCAAAAATAGTATTTGTTTTGAAGATTAAACGAGTCCTGAGAAACCCATAAAAGCCATCGCCAGAATACCTGCTGTAATCAGCGCGATTGGGATACCTTTCATTCCTTTCGGGGTATTTGAAAGTTCGATTTGCTCACGGATACCGGCAAAAATAATCAGCGCCAGCGCAAATCCAACGGCTGTGGCCATTGTAAACACAACCGACTCCATCAGATTGTATTCTTTTTTGATGACAAGTATGGCTACCCCGAGCACGGCACAGTTGGTAGTAATCAACGGCAGGTAAATTCCCAATGCCTGGTACAATGCCGGACTTGCCTTTTTCAGAATGATTTCGAGCATCTGCACCAATGCCGCGATTATCAGAATAAAACTGATGGTTTGCAAAAACGCCAGATTCAGTGGGACAAGTACATATTGCTGAACGAGAAAAGTAACAATGGTTGCCAGTGTCATCACAAAAAGTACCGAAGCACCCATGCCGATAGCTGTTTCAATTTTTGTACTTACCCCCAGAAACGGACAGATTCCAAGAAACTGAGCC
>DYSZ01000169.1 GCA_020726265.1 Draconibacterium orientale | reverse complement strand
AATGTGATCCTCGCGGAAATCGTCGTACTTTCCGTAATCAGAAAGTTTGGCAAAAACGGGTTCGCGTTTGTAAAACGAAATTTTATACACCTGGTTGGTGGATACATACATACTTACGTCGTAAACACCACGTATTTCGTGCCTGTCGTCGAACTCGCGCCAGGCGTGTTTTACAATCTGAATATAATCTGTTTGATGCATGGTCTCCAACTTAAATTATCTCGAAATATCTTTTCAATTCCCAGTCGGTCACTGCATTTTGATGTTGCCTCCACTCCCACTCGCGGGTGCGGGTAAAATGGTCAACAAAAGCAGCACCAAAAAGCTGTTTTGCCACTTCTGAATTTGCCATTTTTTCGGTGGCATCCAAAAGATTGGCCGGCAATTGTGTGGCATTGGCGGCATAACTGTTCCCTTTGGTTTCGGGTATTTCAAGTTTCATTTTGTTTTTTATTCCGAAAAGGCCGGAAGCCAGCGCAGCACCCAACGCAAGATACGCGTTGGTATCGGCTCCGGGAACGCGTGTTTCAATCCGCGCCGATTCCATTTTTCCGCCAATTACCCGAATGGCAGCCGTGCGATTATCATAACCCCAGGTTATATTGGCCGGCGCCCAGTCGCCATGACCGATGCGTTTGTAGCTGTTCACCGTGGGTGCAAACATGGGCAGAATTTCGGGCAGGCAATACAACTGTCCGGCGATATAACTTTCGAGTGTTTCTGTCAGCTCACCTTTCTCCGACCAAAACAGGTTGGCTTTGCCGTCGGCATCCCACAGACTCTGGTGAATATGCCCGCCACAACCAGGCAGTTTTGCATTCCATTTGGCCATAAAACTGGCTACTATGTTGTGCCGGTAGGCGATTTCTTTCACACCATGTTTAAACAAAATGGCTTTGTCGGCAGCTGCAAGAATTTCATCGAAATAAACCGCAGCTTCAAAAACGCCGGGCCCGGTTTCGGTGTGCATCCCTTCGAGTTGCACATTAAAAGCTTCCATAAAATCCATCACTTCGGCCACAAAATTCTGGTTCAGCGATGTGCGCAACCCCGAGTACCCGAACATTCCGGGGGTGATGGGTTGCAAAGCATGTAAACCTGCATCGTGAATTGAGGTGGGCGTTCCGCTGAAATTATACCACTCAAACTCCTGCGAAAACCGGGTGGTAAAACCCATATTTTTGCATTCCGCAGCAACACGTTTTATCAAACTGCGGCTACAGGTGGCCGCTTCGTATTTTGCATCGGCACTGAAATCGGCAAGATAAAACGGAGTGTTTTTCTCCCACGGAATTTTCCGTAACGTTGACAAATCAATTTTTGCCTGTGCATCGGGATAACCTGTGTGCCAGCCCGTAACGGCCACATTATCATAACAAACATCGCCAGAATCCCAACCAAAGACCACATCGCAAATGCCTGATTTTTGGTCGCCCAACCTGGCAAGTTTCTTTTTGTGAATGTATTTGCTGCGCAAAACACCATCAATATCGGCAACCGCTATTTTGATTTTCGATTCTCGCGAATCCGGGATTTGCGTTATCGTGTTATCGTTTCTCATGCTGCTTTTTTCATTTTTGATTTTTCAAAAATAGTCAAATTCAACCCTGAATAAGCTTTCACAGTAATGTCATTTCTATTTTTTAGATAAAAAAAGTCGTGCAAATTACCGCCACCCCCGAAGCAATAGCCACCGATTCGAAAAAAACCGATAAACTTTTGCTAAGGATATGCAAATTGAACACCTATTAATATCAGAAAAGCGTATTTTTGGAAACGCTGTAAAACAATTTTAAACAGAAAAAAATGGCAAAATTCAGAGTAAATGCACTCACTGAAGTCCTCAACCGGAAACCCGTTGAAGTGTTGCGCGAAAAAAATCTTGTATCCGATTATTATGGGATGCTGGTTTTTAACGAGAGTAAAATGAAAAAATACCTCTCGAAAGATGCATACAAAGCTGTGATGGAAGCCATTGAATCGGGCACCACCATCAACCGGAAAATGGCCGACCAGGTGGCGCAAGGCATGAAAACGTGGGCGCTCGAAAACGGTGCAACGCATTACACCCACTGGTTTCACCCACTTACCGACGGCACAGCCGAGAAACACGATGCTTTTGTGGAGCACGGTTCCGAAGCTTCTGTAATCGAAGCTTTTTCGGGGAGTTTGCTGGCCCAACAGGAACCCGATGCTTCGTCATTTCCGAGTGGCGGTATCCGACAAACTTTCGAGGCCCGCGGTTACACCGCTTGGGATCCTACGTCGCCGGCATTTATCAGCGAAACAACACTTACAATTCCCACCATATTTATCTCATACACCGGCGAAGCGCTCGATTATAAAACACCGCTCCTCCGCGCCATCAGTGCAGTTGACAAAGCAGCCACCACAGTTTGCCAGTATTTCGATAAAGATGTTACCTCAGTGCGCACCAATCTGGGTTGGGAACAGGAGTATTTTCTGATTGACGAAGCCTTGTACATGGCTCGCCCCGACCTGGTTTTAACCGGCCGCACATTGATGGGGCACCCGTCGTCGAAAGACCAGCAGCTTGACGACCACTATTTTTCGTCGATACCCACACGCGCCAACCGCTTTATGCAGGATGTGGAAAACGAAGCTTATAAACTGGGGATTCCGCTGAAAACCCGCCACAACGAAGTGGCGCCCAACCAGTTTGAATTTGCCCCGATTTTCGAGGAAGCCAACCTGGCTAACGACCACAACCAGCTGATGATGGACATTATGCAGAAAATTGCGCGCAGACACAATTTCCGCATCTTGTTTCACGAAAAACCTTTTAAGGGAATCAACGGCTCGGGAAAACACAACAACTGGTCGCTGCAGACCAACACTGGTGTGAATTTGTACTCACCCGGTAAAAATCCGAAATCGAACCTGCAATTCCTCACTTTTGTAGTGAATACGCTGAAAGCCGTTTACGACGGCCAGGATTTACTGCGTGCCAGCATACTCACGGCAAGCAACACACACAGGCTCGGGGCCAACGAAGCGCCGCCTTCCATTTTATCAGTTTTTCTCGGAACCGAGGTTTCGAATATGCTCAACCTGATGGAAGAAGCTGTGGTTGACCGCAAAATGACACCCGACGAAAAAACAGCGCTGAAACTGAACATTGGCCGCATTCCCGAAATTATTCTTGATAACACAGACCGCAACCGCACTTCGCCATTTGCTTTTACAGGTAACCGTTTTGAGTTTCGTGCCGTGGGTTCATCGGCCAACAATGCCTCGGCACTCATCGTACTCAACGCACTGGTAGCCAACCAGCTCACAAAATTTCAAAAGGCAGTTGATGCGCTTATCGAAAAAAAAGTAAAAAAAGACGAAGCCATTTTCCAGGTGCTGAAAGAACTCATAATTCTGTCGAAACCCATTTGTTTTAATGGCGACGGTTACAGCGAAAACTGGGTAAAAGAAGCCGCCAAACGTGGCCTCACCAACATCAAAAACGTACCTGAATCGCTGGCTTCGTACATGAAACCGGAGTTTAAAGAACTGTTTCAGCAACTCGAAATCTTCAGCGAATCGGAACTGAAAGGACGAGTTGAAGTGGAGTACGAAAAATTCATCATGAAAATTCAGATTGAATCGCGCGTGCTGGCCGACCTGGCCATCAACCACATTGTTCCGGTCGCTATTGAGTACCAGACGATGTTGCTCGAAAATGTAAAAAACCTGAAAGAAGTTTTCAGTGGCGAAGAGTTCAAAAAACTGGCAGGTGGCCGTGTAGAACTGATAAAAACCATCAACGAGCATATTTCAGCCATCAAAGCAAAACGCGAAGAGATGATTGAAGAACGCAAAAAAGCCAATGTAATCAACGATGTGGTGAAAAAAGCCAAAACCTACGACAACAAAGTAAAACCTTATCTCGAGGAAATCAGGGAACACATCGACAAACTGGAACTGATTGTGGATAACGAAAGATGGCCATTGCCAAAATACAGGGAATTGTTGTTTACAAGGTAATTAACTTTAATTTTGTCATCGAAATAAAAACGATAGATTATGGCTACAATAACCTTAAAATATAATGCCAGAAGCACAAAGGCAAAAAAGGCTCTCGAATTTATGTTATCGCTTGGAATTTTTGAAACATACGATAACATTCCGGCATTAGACGAGTCATTAAAGGAAGCCAGGGAAGGAAAGGTAAAGAAGTACAATAGTGTAGATGACTTTTTTAAAGAAATATCCTGAAAATGTACATCATACAAACCACCAACCGTTTCGAGAAAGATGTTTTAAGGTGTGAAAAAAGAGGGTTCAATCTTGCGCTATTAAAAGAAGCAATGTTGATACTTGCGAAAAACAGGAAAACTTCCGGACAAATACAAAACGCATAAACTTTCGGGCAAATATACCGGTTGCTTCGAATGTCACATTAAACCCGACTGGCTTTTAATCTGGCAACAGAATGATAACATTTTAACCCTTTTATTTTTAAACACAGGTACTCATTCCGACTTATTCAAATAGTAATTTTTCCGCTTTTCATCTTTTGTACTGAAAAGAAGATTTGCCACTGGCATACTTAACCGGCATAAAAACCGTTATTGAAAAAATATTTTACTTTTACTTCCCGAAATTTTCGATGGGTATGAATGTGAGGTTTGCACTGATTTTCTTATTGATTTTTATTCTTGGCGGTTGTGGCGCAAGCAAATATGGCCGCGATGCCATGCTTTTGCAGGATATTGGCGAATACTACAAAGCCATCGAAAAATACCGCAAAGCCACCCGCAAGGAAAAAGACCGCGACAAACGAATGGAATATGCCTTTCAAACTGCCGAATGTTATCGGGCCATTGCCGATTACGAAAGAGCCGAATTGTATTACAAAAACGCTGTCCGCCGCGGATATCCTGACAATATCGTTTTGTTGCACCATGCCGATATGTTGCGGAATATCCAGGAATATGAAGATGCCGTTGAAACCTACCGCGTTTATCTCGATTCGGTTCCTGGTGACGAACGTGCACTGGCCGGACTTGAATCCATCAGGCAAACACAGGATTGGGTGGCCAATCCAACCCGACATATTATCAATCCTGTAAAAGAACTCAATTCGCGCGAAAGCGATTACGCGCCGGTTTTTGTTGCCGGCCGCGACAACGAAGTAATTTTTACCTCATCGCGCAAAGCCGTTACCGGCAAACGCCCCAGCGGAATCACCGGTCAGGGTTACACCGACCTGTTCCGCAGCACATTTGGCATTCAAAAGCAAAAATGGGAAGAGCCAAAACTATTAGACGAAACCCTGGCAATAAATACCGAAGACGAGGAAGGCGCTGCCACACTCTCATCAACCGGTGAGCAAATGATATTTACCCGCTGCCGTTTCGACAAAACAAAACCGCTTGCTGCCGAACTTTATTCCACTTCTCAATCACGCGGTTCGTTTGCCGAACCCACCCGTGTTGATGTGGTTGGCGACAGCATTGTGGCTGCCCATCCGGCACTCAACGAAACCGAGACTTTGCTTTATTTCGTTTCAGACATGGAAGGTGGTTTTGGCGGAAAAGATATCTGGGTGGCCGAAAAATCGAGTGGTTCATTCACAAAACCTGTCAATCTTGGCGATAAAATAAATACCCCTGGCGACGAAATGTTCCCGTTTGTTCGCGACAACGGCGAACTTTATTTTGCCTCGAATTACCTGCCGGGCATGGGCGGTCTCGATATTTTTGTCGCAACAAAAGACGACGACGGCAACTGGACGGTAAAAAATATGGGGTCACCGGTAAATTCGCCATTCGACGATTTTGGCATTGCCTACATAAAAGGAGAGGACAAAGGCATGTTCACCAGCAACCGCAAGGGTTCGAAGGGCGATGATATTTATTCGTTTGTGGTTCCGCCAAAAGTTTACCAGGTTGAAGGCGATGTTTTTGATAAGGAAACCCGCAATCACATCGACGGTGCCACAGTTCGTGTAATTGGCACCGATGGAACAAACATGAAAGTACGTACCCAGAATGGTAAATTTAAAATGAAACTGAAACCCGAAACCGAATATGTTTTTGCCGCTTTCAAAGATGGTTACCTGCGCGACAAAGCCGCGGCCAGCACCATCGGGCTCGACGACAGTAAGGATTTCGCGTTCGAAATGTATCTGACCCCCACCGACTCACCCATCAAAGTAGATAATATTAATTACGAATTCGCCAGTTTTGAACTGAAACCCGAATCAAAAATTGCACTCGACACAGTTTACCAGATACTGGTTTTCAACCCTACTATAACGATTGAATTAATGGCACACACCGATTATGTGGGCAGTAACCAGGCTAATTCAGAACTATCACAGAAACGTGCCCAGAGTGTGGTCGATTATTTAATTGAAAAAGGAATCAGTCCGCAACGCCTTGTAGCCAAAGGATATGGTGAAACCTGGCCAAAACAGGTGACCCGCGAACTGGCAAAACAATACGATTTCCTGAAACGCGGCGACGAACTTACCGAAGAATTTATCCTTAAACTCCCGAAAGAACAGCAGGACATTTGCAACGCCATTAACCGCCGCACCGAATTCAGGGTGCTTTCAACCGATTTTATTGAGAAGTTTGATGCTGAACCGGAAAAATGATTTTTCTCTGCACCCTTTGAGCAGGTGACTTTGCGTCACCTGCTCAATACAATCGCCGCTTCGTTATTGCAGCCAAAGGTCTTTTCTTTTAACAGCGCTCAATTTTAAACTTGCCAGCCAATTTCAGCCAAAGACTGCGGTACGGATTGCAAATCCGCACCAGCAGAGGATTTGAAGCAGGAATATATAGAGCACAAGTTGAACGAAAGGATTTTGATGCTATCGTTGAAATATTGGAGGTTTTGGATTTTTTAATAACGGACTTCGATTTTGACGATACCCTCTCTAAACTAATTGATTACGCCGATGACCCTCAATTCATCATAAACATCCAAAATATGCTAAAATCTATAAATCGACGGCTTGATAGTGGTTAGAAGCTTTAGTTATTTATCTGTTTATCTAATATTTGTAGGCTATTCTGCAAGCCCTAATTATTAAAAAGTTTCGTTTAATTGCATATAAAAACCTGCGTATCCATCTTCGTTCCAGCCAAAATCGAGAGCAAAGTTCGATCTTGATTTTTTATTTAGTTTCATTCTTAAACCAACACCGTAACCCAATTTTAATTTACCAAAATTTTTATCCATATCGCTAAACTGCGAGCCATTAACAAAAGCAACCGCTCCAAATAAATTATAAATAGGCATTCTATATTCCATTTCGGTGTACATCATATCCCTCCCTTTTAGTCTGCCAGCAGTCCAGCCTCTTCCACTACGAAGAAACGGGTCTGATGCAATTGAAGGTAAGCCTGTGTAAACAGGCTCTCCAAGTGTAAATGCGCCTGTTGCCCAAATTCCTAAAATGTTCTTGTTTAACCAAGGCATTTCCCAATATTGACGATAATCATACTGTAAAAAT
>DYSZ01000168.1 GCA_020726265.1 Draconibacterium orientale | reverse complement strand
GCTGGGTTAGCGGCAGAGCCGCTAACCCAGCCCCTGCCAACGCCAAACATCGCAAAAGCCTTGTCATTCCGATCCCGAGCATTCGGGAGAGGAATCTCATAATATTGACCGAACTGTAATGATTTCATATTCAATATTTCAGATTTCAGGATTGAATGAAAAAATACTTGCTCTTTCTGGTTTTCACTTTAACAACAGTTGCTGCTGTTTCGCAGTCAAAATTCTCATTTAACGGATATCTTAAGGAGCTGACGATGTATTACAAACCTGTGGACAAGATTCCTGTCAGTGCCACCGATTCGCTTGACCATCTTTTACTGAATCAGTTTCACAACCGGCTTAATTTCAGGTGGGATGCCACTGAAAAACTTGTTCTCGACCTCGAGATTCGCAACCGCTTGTTTTTCGGGCAAATGGTAAAAGAAATTCCGGGTTACGAGCAGATGATTGACGAAGAAGGCGGCTATTTCGACCTTGGAACCTTGCTGATTTCGGCTGACAGCTGGTTTTTGCATTCGGCCATCGACCGTGCCTGGATTGATTACACCCTTGGAAAACTGCAAATTCGCGCAGGCAGGCAGCGTATTAACTGGGGCACCAACTTAGTGTGGAATCCCAACGACATTTTCAATACCTTCTCCTATTTCGAATTCGATTACGAAGAGCACCCCGGCACCGACGGGCTGAAACTTCAATATTTTACAGGCGAAACTTCGTCTGCCGAACTGGTATACAAAGTAGGTCACAATCCCGATGAATCGGCGTTGGCCGGAATGTATCGCTTTGCCCGGTTTAACTACGATTTTCAGGTTTTGGGCGGCTGGATGGGAAAAGATTTTGTGCTCGGAACCGGCTGGTCGGGCGACATTAAAGGCGGCGGGTTCCGTGGCGAAGTGTCGTGGTTTATACCGCGCGAAAACGATAATGGCAGCTACCAGGCTTTGGTTGCTTCCGTTTCGGGCGATTACTATTTCAAAAACAACATTTACATTCACAGCGGAATATTATATAACAGCTACGGAACAACCGGCGATGCTGGTGGCCGCAGTTTTTTTTCACCCGATATTTCTGCAAAAATACTATCAACGGGCAGATACAATCTTTTTGGTCAGGTCTCCTACCCTTTCACTCCGTTGTTTAACTGCAGTTTTTCAACCATTGTGAACCCTTGCGATGGCTCATTTTACGCAGACCCAACCTTTGTTTACTCGCTCTCCACAAATCTCGAACTCATGTTGAACAGCCAGCTTTTCTTTGGACGCTCCGGCACCGAATACGGCGATTTTGGACAAGCTGTTTATGGACGCTTGCGGTGGTCGTTCTAATGCAGGAATGCATGAATGAAAAAAAGGAGTAAATGAAAGAATGGGGTTTTGCGTTGGAGAAACGATTAGACTGCCTCAACGAGGCTTTACTTTGAAAAAGACGGGGAAAGAAGGTCTGACGAACCCAAGGATGACCGCCATTTTGCGTTTTGTGTGTTTTGGCCTATTGCAAAATTATAATCCTACAAGTCTTATTGGCCTAGGCTCGAACTGCTGAGTTCATTCTTTTTTCAACGTTTTTTCTGAAACCAGAAACACCACAGGTTTGCAGGAAACCGGGTTGGTGCGGGTAATTACAACTGTATCGTAAACAGCTTCGATATCGAGATAATTCAGTACTTCGTGCGGAGTTCCGGTTTTGCGGAGTGTTCCTTTCTGCATCATCAGTAATGTGTCACAATATTCCCCGGCCAGGTTCAGGTCGTGAATAATCATCAGAACCGTCAGACTCAGTTCTTCGCTTAGCCGCTGAATCAGGTTCAGAATCTGCACCTGATGTGTGATATCGAGGTGCGAGGTGGGTTCATCTAACAAAAGTAACTCGGGTTCCTGGGTAAGCGCCCGGGCAATACCGGCAAGCTGTTGTTCGCCGCCACTCAGCGAATTCATATTTTTATTGCGCAAATGGCTGATACCGGTCAGATTCATATATTTTCCGGCAATTTCCATGTCCTCTTCAGTTTCGAAAAACTGGAACTGCCGCTGGTATGGTATCCGCCCCATAATCACGTATTCTTCTACCGTCATGTTCCCAACTTCGATGTGCTGTGTAACCACTGCAATGTTGTGGGCTTTTTCCCTGAGACTCATTTTCTGGGTTTGTTGCCCGTTTAATATAATAGAACCATTCAAAGTCGGAAGTTCGCCCGAGATTCCCCTGAAAAGCGTGGTTTTACCTGACCCGTTCGGACCAATAATTCCTACAAAATGTCCCTTTTCTATTTCGAAACTGATTTCGTTCAACACAAAATGACCGGGATAGCCACACGAAAATCCTTTTATTTTTAAAAATTCATTCATGCTTACTTCATTTTGTATTTCGAACCTGAACGACTCAAAACAATAATAAACATCAAACCTCCGGCCAACCCGGTAATTACGCCAATCGGCAATTCGTTGGGTGCGATAACAATGCGGGCCAACGTGTCGGAAAGTACCAGAAAAACAGCGCCTCCCAAAAAAGAGCCGAGTAGCAAAACCCTGTAATCGTTGCCAATGATTAACCTGATGAGATGCGGAATTACGAGACCCACAAAACCGATAACTCCGGCAACAGAAACGGCAATCCCGGTTAAAAGCGACGATAAAACAAACAATATTTTGATGGTGGTTCCTGTATCGATTCCAAGATGGCGGGCTTTTATCTCTCCCAGCCTGAGTGCATTCAGCGGACGTGCAAAGAAAATGCTGGTAAAAAGTCCGCCTACCGACGACCAGAACGCAACTTTTATGAGGATAGAATTTGGTTCATCCAGCGAACCCATCACCCAGAACACAATATTGTGGACGGTTTCGGAGGTTGAAAGCGACATCAGAAACATCATGGCCGACGAAGCCACAAAGCTAACCATCACCCCAATAAGCAACATACTGTTCATGCTCAATCCGGCACGCCTGATGCTCAGCGTATAAACCAAAAACAGTGTAACGAGTGCGCCAATAAATCCTGAAAATGGAAGTGTGAAATAACTTTGCAACCCGATTCCTGAAACCAAGACAATGGCAACGCCCAAAGCTGCGCCCCCCGAAATTCCCAAAGTGTAGGGCTCAACCAGCGGATTGCGGTAAATGCCCTGTAAAATGGCCCCTGAAAGACTTAACGCGCCGCCAACCGCGATGGCAAGCACAATTCGCGGAAAACGGATTTTTGTGAGCACTGTGTAGTCAATGCTATTTTTATCGGCCAACACATCCGACAGATTTTTGAATGTAATTTTCACCTCGCCCGAAGCAAGCGAAACAAAAACCACCACCAGCAACACTGCCAGCAGTGCAAGAATAAACAAAAGCCATTGGATGTATTTTTTCTGCATCGGGCTACTTTTTCATGCATTTAACCACATCGGCAAAAGCCTTTGCAAAATTATCGGGTGTGGGGCTGCACGATGTTTCCGACTCAATCAGAAAAATACTTCCCGTTTCAGCGGCTTTCAAACCCTTATAACTTTCCCACACTTTTTTCTCTTCTGCTCCATATCCTCCCATTGTGGCGACAAAAATCACATCCGGGTTTTTTGACATAACACTTTCTCTCGAAATAATGCCTGTTTTCATTCCATCGACTATATTCTCAGCATTACAAAAAATAATATAATCATTCAAAAATGTATGTTGCAACACGGCAAAAATAGGATTTGCGCCTAATTGAAAGAATACCTTCTTTTTCGAATAACTTTTCATTACATTTTTCAGACTGTCAACCTGGTATTTTGCTTTTGCAATTGCTTTTTCAGATGCAGCTACATTTCCGGTGAGCCTTGCAATTTCCAGATTCTGCAAACAAATCTCGTTGAAATCTTTTGGTGTATAAAAAACTTTAACGTTAATTCCGAGTTTTCGCATGGCTTCCACATCCTGCGGTTTTGTAAGCTGCATGGTAATTACCAGATCGGGTTTCAGCATCAGAATTTTTTCGATATTGAAATCGATGGTTGACCCTACCTGCTGTACCCCGTCTTTTACAGCCAGGGTGCAATAACTTGTACAACCCACCAGCTTATCCTGTGCACCAATCAGGTAAAGATTTTCGGTGATGGACGGAGCCAGCGAAATTATTCTTTTAACCTGCTGTGAATTGGCCGAAAAATCAATACCTGTTAAAAGGAAGAAAAACAAGACAGAAAACCAAAAAACATGCTGAAATGTAGGATTTATCAGTCGTTCCTCCTTCGAAATGACAGACACTTTGCTGGTTTTCGTTTCGACGAATGCGTGAGGAGAAATTTGTTGATAAATAACTTTAACTTTCTCCTCCTCTGCCGTTGAAATGACAGTCGAATCAACATAATCGCAGTTCAATTGAATAAATTTCATTTCAAAAATATAATGGAGAAAAGCGCAGAATCATTGCAGTGATTCACTGAACTTTATCCCCGAAGTTCGTTCATCAAAAAATTGGGTTGGCAGGTTTTCTGACTCGTCTTCCGTTGTTGCCTTCCCATCCCGACTTAGGCGAGACAGTGGTCTGAATAACAACGTTTTTAGTGACTTACAGCTGCGGGCACAGTCCCGGATTTCAACCGGATTCCCTTTAAGCGAAATTACTCGCAACCAAACCGGGGGCAAATGTACAGGTTAAATTGGAAAACAGAAGATAAAAGGTGGCAAAAAGATGCCGGATTCTGGATAGAAGAAGATACTGGATTTTGGAAAGGGAGATTGGTGGAGAGTGATTGAGATTGATTGAGATTGATAGTGATTTATCGCGGTGTTATCAGATGATTTTTTCTCCCCGTCGTCTGTCTACCGACTTCGGTCTTCTTTCACCACATAGGCATATAGGACACATAGTTCTTGAAAATCTGAAATCAAAATTCAACGTCGTTTAGCTAACGAACCTCGTTGTTCCGGCAGATTGCTTCAGTCGTTCCTCCTTCGCAATGACGGGCACTTTTTGAGAGGATTAGGTCGGGTTTTTGCGGCTTCGCCGCAAAAACCCGACATGTTGCCCCAGACTGCATCGTCATTGCGCGCGAAGCAAAGCAACCCGTTTTCAATTGTCAATATCCTTCATTACTAAAATAAACGATATTGAATCGAAATTCGTTAATCCTTTTTCCATTCAATCATTCATGCATTCTCTTATTCACGCATTGTATTCAATGTCAACCAAAAAAAGCCCCTGCGGCGGAACCGAGGTTCCTGCTTCTCCCCTGTCCTTACGCTCCATGATTTCTACAAATTCTTCCGTAGAAATTTTTCCTTTGCCAACTTCGATCAGAGTACCCACAATGGCGCGCACCATGTTGCGTAAAAACCTGTCGGCTTTTATGGTAAAAACAAGCATTGCACCCGTTTTTTCCCATTCAGCCTGAAAAATTTTGCAGTTATTGGTTTTTACATCAGTGTGCAGTTTGGCAAAACTGGTGAAATCAGTGTATTCAAACAGCGTTTTTGCAGCGTCATTCATTTTTTCGATATCAAGCGGAACAGTAAACTGGTAGCTTGTATCGGTGGTAAACGGATCTTTTTCTGTTGAAATATAATATTTGTAGGTGCGCGAAACAGCGCTGAAACGGGCATGAAACTCAGGATTTATCTTTACAATTTGCTGAACAGCAATATCATTGGGCAGAAACCGGTTAAGATGATAAGCCAAATCGATAGCTTCTGAAATTTCAGCGGTGCAATCGAAATGCAAAACATAAAACGAAGCATGAACGCCGGTGTCGGTGCGGCCGGCACCGACAACAGTTATCTCTTCGCGCAGAATGGTTGAAAGTGCTTTTTCAATCTCCTCCTGAACTGAAATGGCATTAGGTTGCCGCTGCCATCCGAAATAGCGCGTGCCACAATAACTGAGTTGCATTTGATAACGGTTCATGAAGCAAAAATAGGATTAATTCAATACAAATCAGTACAATTTTGCAATCGAATTGCAAAATTGTACTGATTTATCTTATTTTTGTAATTATGATTGAAAGAAAATTAGCCCAAAAGGTAATTGAATTAGCTGGTAAATTTCCGGTAATTACAGTAACTGGTCCTCGACAATCGGGAAAAACAACTTTGTTGAAATCAGTTTTTCCAAATCATATGTATTTCAATTTTGAAGAATTGGATATACGCGATTGGGCAACGTCAGACCCACGTGGTTTTTTGCATGATAATCAGGGAAGTTTGTTTTTAGATGAGGTACAAAAAGTGCCTGTACTTTTTTCGTATATGCAATCCATCGTCGATTCAAACAATATTCCCGGACAATTTATTTTATCGGGTTCACAAAGCTTTCTGCTGAATGAAAAAATATCACAATCATTGGCCGGAAGGGCAGCAATTCTTGAACTTTTGCCTTTTTGCCGGAAAGAATTGGAAAAGGTAAATGAAATTTCAGATTCGGATATCGACTTTATTATCAACGGAGGATATCCGCGAATTTACGATGCGAAAATATCTCCTTCTGACTTTTATCCTTCATACATAAGAACCTATGTTGAAAGAGATGTAAGACCAATTCAAAATATTCCTGATTTAAGCCTTTTCCAGAGATTTCTTAAACTGTGTGCAGGCAGAATCGGACAGTTGATAAATTTATCTTCGCTGGCTACAGATTGCGGAATTTCAGTGAATACAGCAAAAGGATGGCTCTCGATTCTTGAACAAAGTTACGTTGTATTCATACTTCGCCCTCATTTTCAGAACTTCAGCAAACGTTTGGTAAAAATGCCTAAATTATATTTCTATGATACAGGGCTGGCTTGTTCGTTACTCGAAATAGAAAACACGAATATGCTCGTTAACCATTACCTGCGTGGCGGATTATTTGAAAATCTGGTGATAATGGAATTGCTCAAAAACAGATTCAATGAAGGTAAAACTTCAAATATTTACTTTTGGAGAAACAATCACGGCAATGAAATTGACTGCATTATACAAAAAGCAAATGTTCTGACTGCAATCGAAATTAAATCAGGGAAGACATTTCATCCGCAATTTTTAAAAGGCCTTGATTATTGGGAAAAACTTTCAGGGAATATCGATGAAATGTTTTTAGTTTATGGAGGTGAAATCCAAAGAAATATTGAAAACAAAAAATTGATTCCCTGGCAAAAGGCAGGTGACTTAATTCTTACTACAAGTTAACAGGCATTCTTGTTGCTCATTCCTGAAATTCTGTCAGAATCCTAATTTTCTGAAACACAAAAAGTTTTTATTCCGGCTTACCGCAGCTACTGTCAATCATTCGGTTAATACTAAAATTTTGACAGTTTTTTGCCTTTGGTACTCCATTTGATTTTAAGCGATTGTGAAATTAAAAATTGTTTAACCATTAAAGTAATAGGAGGACAAAGTCATGTTAGCTAGAAGAAACGAAAACTATTTTCCATCATTCTTTGACAGGTTTTTAAACAATGAACTGATGGATTGGGGCAACTCAAATTTTTCGGGTACCAACACTTCGCTGCCCGCAGTAAATGTAAAGGAAACAAACGATGAGTTTGTAATTGAACTGGCTGCACCGGGTATGGAAAAAAATGATTTTAAAATCAACTTCAAA
>DYSZ01000167.1 GCA_020726265.1 Draconibacterium orientale | reverse complement strand
TCCTGAACACCCTGTAACCCGCGGTACTGCGCAGAACCCTGATATTTTCTTCCAGGCCAAGGAAGCTGCCAACCGGTATTTCGATGCAGTGCCCGATATCGTTGCCGACTACATGGACCAGATTAGCGAATTAACCGGTCGCAAATATCGGCCGTTCACTTATTATGGTGCTCCTGATGCCGAAAATATCATCATCGCCATGGGTTCGGTTACCGAAACTATCCGCGAAACCATCGATTACCTTACTGAACAAGGCAAAAAAGTAGGATTGATTGTTGTTCACCTTTTCCGTCCGTTCTCGGCTAAACATTTTGTTGAGGCGATGCCAAAATCGGTAAAACGCATCGCTGTTCTCGACCGTGCCAAAGAACCGGGCGCTGGCGGCGAACCGCTTTTTCTCGATATCCGCTCGCATTTCTACGGAACGAAAGATGCCCCAATTATTGTTGGTGGCCGTTATGGGTTAGGCTCGAAAGACACGACTCCTTCGCAAATTCTTTCGGTTTACGAAAACCTGGATATGAACGAGCCAAAAGGCGATTTCACCATCGGTATTGTGGATGACATCACGTTCAAATCGCTGCCCCTGAAAGAAGAAATCGATATTACACCCAAAGGAACAAAACAGGCCAAATTTTATGGTTTGGGTTCTGACGGAACTGTGGGTGCCAACAAAAACTCAATCAAAATTATTGGTGATGCCACCGACAAATATTGTCAGGGCTATTTCCAGTACGACTCAAAAAAATCGGGTGGTTTTACCTGTTCGCACCTTCGTTTTGGAGACAAAATGATTCGCTCGACATACTTAGTTACCACTCCCGACTTTGTGGCTTGTCACGTTCCGGCATACCTTCATTTATATGATGTGTTGAAAGGGCTGAAAAAAGGCGGCTCATTCCTGCTCAACTCGATTTGGGATGTGGAAGAAACCAAAAACAAACTGCCCAACAAGATGAAAAAATACCTCGCCGAAAACGAGATTAATTTTTACATCATCAATGGAACCCAGTTAGGTGAAGACCTTGGATTGGGAACCCGCACCAACACCATTATGCAGGCTGCTTTCTTCAAAATTTCTGAAGTGATTCCTTATTCGGTGGCTGTTGACGAAATGAAAAAAGCAATTGTAAAAACCTATGGCAAAAAAGGCGAGCAGATTGTAAACATGAACTTTGCCGCAATCGATGCCGGTGGAAAAAATGTGATCAAAGTTGAAGTACCAGCCGAATGGAAAGATATTAAGGTAAAAGGCGAAAGCGAAGAAGAAAACCGCCCGGCTTACATAAAAGATATGGTTGACGTGATTAACGCACAACGTGGCGACGATCTTCCTGTTTCAGCTTTTAAAGGTTACGAAGACGGTACTTTTGAAATGGGTACTGCAGCTTTCGAAAAACGCGGTATCGCAGTGAGCGTTCCCGAGTGGCAGGCTGAAAACTGTATTCAGTGCAACCAGTGTGCTTATGTTTGTCCTCACGCTGCTATCCGGCCGTTCCTGATGACTGAGGCAGAAGTGAATGCTGCACCGGCAGGAACCGAAACGCGCGTGGCCACACCAACCAAAACTTTTGCAGATTTGAGTTTCCGTATTCAGGTAAGCGTTTTAGACTGTACCGGTTGCGGCAACTGTGCCGATGTTTGTCCGTCAAAAACCAAAGCGCTCGAAATGAAGCCGCTTGAAACACAGCAGGCCGAAATTGCCCGTTGGGATTATATGGACCAACACGTTACTGTGAAAGAAAAAGTTGTTGACAAATTCCAGTCAGTGAAAAACTCGCAGTTTGCACAGCCACTCTTCGAATTCTCGGGAGCCTGCGCAGGTTGCGGCGAAACACCTTATATTAAACTCATCACCCAGTTGTACGGCGAAAGAATGATGGTTGCCAATGCCACAGGTTGTTCATCAATTTATGGTGGTTCGGCTCCGTCAACTCCATATTGCAAACACAAAGAATCGGGTCACGGACCAGCCTGGGCTAACTCACTTTTCGAAGACAATGCCGAATATGGTTTTGGGTTTGCTGAAGGTGTTCAGGCACAACGCGAACGCATTGCAGTTTTAATGGAAGATGCGATGAACAACGGCGCTACCGACGAAATGAAGGAAGCTTTTGGCGAATGGCTTGCCGGAATGAAAGATGCCAACGCCTCGATTGCTGCTTCGGCTAAAGTAAAAAAAGCAATTGTCGGCAGCGATAAACCTTACGCAGTTGAAATTGCCAAATTGGAGCAATACCTGGTTAAAAAATCAATCTGGGTATTTGGTGGCGACGGTTGGGCTTATGATATTGGTTTTGGTGGTCTCGACCACGTAATGGCCAGCGGCCAGGATATCAATATTCTGGTAATGGATACCGAAGTATATTCAAATACAGGTGGTCAATCTTCCAAAGCAACTCCGGTTGGCGCCGTGGCAAAATTTGCTTCTTCGGGTAAACGCATCCGTAAAAAAGACCTTGGTGCCATGATGATGAGTTACGGTTATGTATATGTGGCTCAGGTAGCTATGGGCGCTAACCAGGCGCAGTACATGAAAGCTTTGAAAGAAGCTGAAGCATATCCGGGCCCATCGCTGATTATTGCTTACTCGCCTTGTATCAACCACGGATTACGGGCAAGTATGGGTAAAACTCAGGAAGAAGAGAAAAAAGCAGTTGAAGCCGGTTACTGGAGCTTGTTCCGTTACAATCCGCTGTTGGAAAACGAAGGCAAAAACCCGTTCCAGCTCGACTCAAAAGATCCCGACTGGAACAAATTCCAGGAATTCCTGAATGGTGAAGTTCGCTACACCTCGCTGAAAAAATCGTTCCCAGCCATTGCTGACGAACTGTTCCAATCGGCACAGGATAACGCAAAATGGCGCCACAATTCGTACAGACGGATGACTGCCATGGATTTCTCGAAAGAATAGAAAGCCCCTCTTAATCTCCCAAAAGGGGAGAAACAGGGGAAAAACAAAATAACAAAGCTGCTGTCCGTAAATAATCGGGTGGCGGCTTTTGTTTTTGGAGAATTATTGAATTTGATTTTTCGTTACCTTTGGATTTCAAATTATCTAAGTAATGAAACAACTTATTATTCATATTCCTGATAAAAAATATGTTTTTTTTGTTGAGCTGATAAAAAACCTTGGGTTTGTAAAAATCCAAAGTGAAAGAAAACTATATCCCGAACAGGAAGTTATGCTTGACGAGTTGAATGAGTCATTACATCTTGTTGAAAAACATACTAAAGGCGAAATAAAACTAAAATCGGCGGAAGAACTTCTGGATGAACTTTAGCATTTACACAACACCTGTTTTTGAAAGAGATTTAAAACATCTCTCGAAAAAATACCCTTCGATTAAAAGTGATTACCATGCTTTGATTTCTTCTCTCAAAACCAACCCTGAACAGGGACAAGCACTTGGAAATGATTGTTACAAAATAAGAATGGCAATTTCATCAAGAAATAAAGGTAAATCAGGCGGTAGCAGGGTTATTACGTGTGTTAAAATTTTAACAGAATCTGTTTTTCTTTTGATGATTTACGACAAGTCGGAAAAAGAAGATTTCATGGATAACGAATTAGACGAGGTTTTAAAAAGAGCTGGATTACTTTGAAATCCAGATAAAAAACAAAAGCCGCTGCAATTGATTTTGCAGCGGCTTTTGTATGTTTTAAACCACAAATAATTCCCAAACTTATCACATTTCTGTTTCCGGTTTTTTCGGGGAGTAAACAATCAAATCGCCAATATTCACGTTGAATCCGGCAGTTGGGTTAAGCAATTTAATACTCACTTTGTGTGGCCCGTTAGTGAGCTGATATTTCCAGGCTACTTCGTGGCGGCGTTTGCTAAATGCTGATGGCATTGTGAATTTTTCAGGTGCTCCGCCATCGATGCTCATTTCGAGCTGTAAATCCAGATCGCTGCCATTTTCGTCAGCCTTTGCAACTCCACCGGTAAGCGCAAAACCATTCCCGGCAAATTCCACAGTTATCTCCTTCGTTTTTGTATCCAGATCCTGTCCAACATTTTTCCTTTCAATCGGATAATGGCCTTCAAAAGCCACTTCCAAAACTACCGGTTTTATTTCCTGAAATGGTATTTCAACGGTTTCACCATCGGTTTTTGCTCCGTTTTTCTCCAGAACCTGCAAGGCATGATTGTTTCCCATTTCATATACATCGTTCAGCGAAACCGTGGTGTATTTAAAATCCATGCCTTCCACCGGGTAAACTGCTTTTTTCCATTCCTCTGGTATTTTTGAGTAGCCAAGCATCGTTCCCAAAATTCCGCCCGCACTTGCCGGATTACAATCGGAATCTTGTCCGCAACGGGTTGAAATATCAAGTGTTTTTCCATAGTCACCTTCGCCATAAAGCAACCCGATAACGATATATGCCAAGTTGATTTTGGCATCGATATTAAAATCGCGGTAAACACCATCGGGGCAGCCAATATCGTGCGACCACTTTTTCTGGGTTTCGTTCCAGGTTTGTTTCCAGTCGGCGGGGTATTGTTTGTGCCATGCAATTACATCGGCAATACACCTATAAAATTGTGATTCAGCAGGAATTGATTTTAATGCTTCGTTAACCACATAATTTACGTCATCAGAAACAAAAGCCAGCGAATACATGGCTGCCACATAAACGCCACCATACCAGCCATCGCCGTAATTCATAATGTGCCCCACTTTATCGCAAATTTCAGAAGAAATATTTACCATTCCCGGCGACATCAGGCCTGCAAAGTCGGCTTCAATCTGAAAATCGATATCATCGGCATGCGGGTTGTTGAGCCAGTGGCCTGATTGCGGTGGCATAATTCCGTTAAGTATATTGTAACGACCGGCCTGGTTGGCGTGCCAAAGCATATATTCAGCGTTGGCATATGCCATTCCGTGAGAACTGGCAGGTGCATTAATTCCCTCTTTCTCAAAAACATCAACAAAAGTGAGATCCATGTAAACATCGTCGTACAATCCGGGAGCATTCTGGTAGTACCACAAACAGCGGGTTGAATCCCATGGAATCGACACCGAATCGGGAATCATCACGCCATTGTACCTGAATTCGGTGGGTCCGCCATAAGTACAGCCAATTACCTGTCCAGCCCAGCCACCTTTGATTTTGTCCTGCAATTCGGATTTGGTAAGCGAGTTTTTCAGGGTTTGCTGTTTTTCAACAGTCGGTTTTGAGGTGCAAGATGCTATTAAAATAATTGAGAAAAGTACAGCAAGTAGTTTAATAATCTTTTGGTTTATTTTTTTTGTTCCACTTTTTTGTAGGTACAATTTTGCGGCGCATGTTTCACTTGTTTTTCAATCAACTTATCCGGATGCGCCTTATTTTTCTATTCATGTTTGACCCCCCGGGATGAATCCCGGGGTTATTCAAATCGAACCCATTTCAGGGTTCTTTCTTACTCCTCTCTTTTTTGGAGGAAAGGTGGGATGGGGGCCTCCAGCTTTTTGGCCTCATCCCAGATTACATCCATTTCAGCCAAAGTCATGTCGTGCAGCGATTTTCCTTTTGCCAACGTCTGGCTTTCGAGATAATTAAACCGTTTGATAAACTTCAGGTTGGTGCGTTCGAGTGCTGCTTCGGGGTCGATTCCATACAAACGGGCTGCATTGACCATCGCAAAAAAGAGGTCGCCAAATTCTCCTTCCATTTTATCCTTGTCAACCTTGTCGATTTCATGCGCCAGCTCACTGATTTCCTCTTTCACCTTATCCCAAACCTGCTCGCGGTATTCCCAGTCGAATCCAACGCCACTGGCTTTTTCCTGAATGCGGTTGGCTTTCACCAGCGCCGGCATGGCAGTGGGCACACCTTCCAAAACCCGTTTATTGCCGCCTTTCTCCTTCAGTTTCAGTGCTTCCCAGTTTTGCTCAACCTTTCGTGCCGAACCGTCAACATCCACTTCACCAAATACATGCGGATGGCGGTAAATCAGTTTTTTATTGATGCCTTCCAAAACATCGGCCATATCAAAAGCCCTGTTTTCAGAGCCTATTTTTGCATAAAAAACGATGTGTAACATCAGGTCGCCCAACTCCTTTTTTATTTCGTTCAGGTCTTTTTTCAGGATGGCATCGCCCAGTTCGTAGGTTTCCTCAATCGTAAGTTTTCGCAGCGATTCGAGGGTTTGCTCCTTGTCCCACGGACATTTGGCCCGAAGCTCGTCCATAATTTCGAGTAGTTCCCTGAAGGCATCCAATTTCTTTTGCATCGTATTTATTTTATGCTGCCAAATTAATCATTCCGGCAGATTTCACACTTGCCAACAACTTGTTTTCGCCCCTGTAATCCGATTTATTTTCTAATTTTGAAACCTGAACAATCATTAAAAAATTGCAGTTTGGACAAACAAATTATTTTAGAAGGCATTGACCCGCTGGAGTTTTTCGGGGTAAATAATTCGAAAATCGATCTCATTACTTCCTTCTTTCCGAAGATTAAAATTATTGCGCGCGGCCATTCACTCAATATTCAGGGTGAAGAATCGGAACTGCGCATTTTCGAGAAAAAATTTGCCATCATTCTCGATCATTACGTGCAATTTAACATTCTTACTCCCGATATCATCCGCGAAATTATGGGTGCAGGCTTTTCTTCGATGGAAGAAAACGGCCTGACTGACTCCGACATTATCGTTTTCGGAAACAACGGAAAACCGGTGCGCGCGCGTACACCCAACCAGCGTGTTTTACTGGATGAGAGCACAAAAAACGACCTGCTTCTTGCCATTGGTCCGGCCGGAACTGGTAAAACCTACACAGCCATTGCACTTGCAGTAAAAGCACTGAAAAACAAGGAAATCAAAAAAATAATTTTAAGTCGTCCTGCCGTTGAAGCCGGTGAAAACCTCGGTTTTTTGCCCGGCGACCTGAAAGATAAAATCGACCCCTATTTGCAGCCATTATATGATGCATTGCAGGACATGATTCCGGCAAAAAAGCTGGAAGAGTTTATGAAAGACGGCACCATACAAATTGCCCCGCTGGCTTTTATGCGCGGGCGCACTTTGAGCAACGCCTTTGTAATTTTAGATGAGGCGCAGAACACTACCGTAAACCAGCTAAAAATGTTCCTCACCCGAATGGGGATGAACGCAAAATTTATTATCACCGGCGATGTTACTCAAATTGATTTACCGCCAAAAACACAGTCGGGACTGGTGCACGCGTTGAAAATCCTGAATAAAATACAATCCATCTCAGTAATTGAGTTTGATAAACGTGACATTGTCCGTCACCGCCTTGTGCGCGAAATTGTGGAAGCGTATGAGAACGAGAAACACAATGCATGAATGAGAGAATAAGTAAATGAGTGAGTTAGAAAATGGGTGAATGAATAAGTGATTAGGAGATCGACAGATATTGATAGAGATTGATGGAGATTTGAAGAATATGAAATTAACAACACGTAACATGTACAGAATCCTGAATCAAATATCAAGTATCCAGCATCGAGTCCGGAATAATCAGTAATCATTAATAAATAATAAATCATCATGAGTAATGCATTAACAAAAACAGAATTCAGCTTCCCGGGACAAGTGAGTTTGTACAAAGGAAAAGT
>DYSZ01000166.1 GCA_020726265.1 Draconibacterium orientale | reverse complement strand
TGCTTAAAAGTTTGCGAAAACTATATGATGAAACCGCCTCCAGTCGGTTTGTAATCGACGAAGGAATTGAAGATGTACATTCTCAGGTTGAATTTCTTTTAACGAAGTCGCTCGGCGACCTTGGCAAAAAGATTCACAGTGGCCGTTCCCGCAACGATCAGGTTTTACTCGACCTCAAACTTTTTACACGCGACGCCATTCGAGAAGTAGTTGAAACCACTTCGGGTTTAATTGACCTTCTTTTAAAACGGGCCGAAGAAACAAAACATATTCTGATGCCCGGTTACACACACCTGCAGGTAGCTATGCCTTCGTCATTCGGGCTGTGGTTCAGCGCTTATGCCGAGAGTATGACGGACGACCTTGAGCTTCTGCTTTCAGCCTATAAAATTACCAACCAGAATCCGCTGGGTTCTGCCGCTGGTTATGGCTCTTCGTTTCCGCTCAACCGCCAGATGACCACCGATTTGCTCGGTTTCAGTAAGATGAATTACAACGTAGTGTACGCCCAGATGGGACGCGGCAAGACTGAAAAAATTGTGTCGTTTGCCATTGGTAATCTGGCTTCAACGCTCTCAAAACTGGCCTTTGATGTGTGTTTATTTATGAGCCAGAACTTTGGGTTTGTGCGTTTGCCCGACGAGTTTACCACTGGCTCGAGTATTATGCCGCACAAAAAAAACCCCGATGTTTTTGAGTTGGTGCGCGCCCGGTGCAATAAACTGCAAGGCATTCCGACACAAATCACCATTATGACGAACAATCTTCCCAGTGGCTATTTCCGCGATCTGCAATTAGTGAAAGAAGTATTTTTGCCATCGTTTAAAGAAATAACCGACTGTCTGAATATTTCGTCGCTGGCAGTCGAAAACATGACAGTGAATCCTACTATCACAACAGATACAAAATACGACTACCTTTTCAGTGTTGAAGAGGTGAATAAACTTGTTTTACAGGGAACACCGTTTCGCGATGCCTACAAAATTGTTGGCGAACAAATAAATGCAGGCAATTTCAAGCCCGAAAAACAGGTAAACCATACCCATGAGGGGAGTATTGGCAATCTTTGCCTCGATAAAATTCAGGAGCATAAACAAAAAATTGTCGGCCAGTTTAAATTTTCCGAAACCGAAAAAGCCATTGAAAAACTGCTGAATTCCTGATTTGGCGACATCCAGTTTAATCTGAAATTTTCAGCTTAACTTGAATCAAAACAGAAAAGTTAAGCGTATGTTATTAAACATTTTTGCAGATGATGCATCGTGCAATAATTGAAGTATTTATTTATTTTTGATTTCACTTTGTAAGGAAAACAATAATTTTGCTTACAATTTAGCAGCGATGAAGAAAGATTTTCACCAGCTGTTTTTGGTGTGCTGGCAAGTTATAACAAAATAAAACAGACATTACAGATGAGATTACCTGACGCTCAGGGTTTATACAATCCGGCGAACGAACATGAGAATTGCGGGATTGGGTTTGTAGCCCACATAAAAGGAACCCCGTCACACGATATTGTTCAGCGCGGACTGGAAGTTTTATTGAACATGGATCATCGGGGTGCAACCGGCGCCGATAAAACCACTGGTGATGGTGCTGGTTTGCTGATGCAAATTCCACATGAATTTATTACCGATGTTTTGAATATCAGTGTAGGCGAAAAGGGAACCTACGGAACTGGTCTTGTTTTTCTGCCGAAAGATGAGACAGAAGCTGCGGTTTGTATCGAAATCCTGAATAAACATATCAGTAACGAAGGACTTAATCTTGCCGGCTGGCGCGATGTGCCGGTTGACAGTTCTGCTCCCGGAAGGATTGCACAGGCAACAGAGCCTGCAATCAAACAGGTTTTTGTGCGTGGCAATTACGAAAAGGACACACTCGAAAGAAAGTTATACATCGTTCGTAAACTGGCCGAAAAAGAGATTCGCGATTCGGAACTGAAAGAAAAGTCGGCTTTTTACCAGCCCAGTTTCTCGGCAAAGGTAATTGTGTATAAAGGGATGTTTACACCGCAACAGTTGCGCGATTATTACCTCGATTTTAAACACGATAAGTTTAAAAGCGCCATCGCACTTGTGCATTCGCGCTTTAGTACAAATACTTTTCCCTCATGGGATCTGGCGCAGCCATTTCGCATTATCGCACACAACGGCGAAATCAACACCATTCGTGGTAACCGGCTTTGGATGCAGGCGCGCGAAGGTTTGCTGAAATCAGAAGTTTTCGGGGAAGACCTGAAAAAGCTTTTGCCAGTAATCGAACCAGGGAAATCAGATTCAGCATCGTTTGACAATGTGCTTGAATTTTTGCACATGACAGGACGTACCATTCCACACTCGCTTTGCATGATGATACCAGAATCGTACAACCAGAAAAACCCGATTCCGGAAAGTCTGAAAGCGTTTTACGAATACCACTCTACCATTATGGAACCCTGGGATGGCCCGGCATCGATGGTATTTTCCGATGGCCGGTACATTGGCGGGACGCTCGACAGAAACGGGTTGCGCCCGTCGAGGTACGTGATTACCAAAAACGACCTGATTGTAATGGGCTCAGAAGTGGGCGTTCAGACTTTCGACCCCGAAGAAATTAAAGTGAAAGGCCGTTTGCGCCCTGGAAAAATATTGTTGGTTGATACGCAGCTTGGAATCATTATCCCCGACGAGGAGGTAAAAGACCAGCTCAGTCGCCGCAATCCATACGAAATGTGGCTGAAGGAAAACAGACTGGTAATGGATGATATTAAAGTGAGGACCAGGGTTCCGTCGAAGATAGAAAATTTCGAGACTTACGCCAAAGTGTTTGGTTACTCGAAAGAAGATATGTACGAGATTATTCATCCAATGGCAGATACAAGTGCCGAACCCACCAGTTCGATGGGGAACGATGCTCCATTGGCTGTTTTCTCCGACAAACCCAAAAGGCTTTTCGATTACTTTAAACAAATGTTTGCGCAGGTCACCAACCCGCCCATCGACTCGATTCGTGAAGGTCTGGTAATGTCGCTTACAAATTATATCGGTTCACTCAGCTCAAACCTGCTCATCGAATCAACCGAGCATTGTAAGTTAGTGAAATTCGACAGCCCGATCATTACCAATACTGACCTTGGAAAAATAAAGGATTTGAAAGACGAGCTTTTTACGCACAAGGTAATCAAAATGGTTTTCCCGGTAGGTGGCGGAAAACTCGGGATCGAAACTGCTCTCGAAAATATGCTTGCTGATGCTGAAGAGGCGGTTAATCAGAAAAAGAACTACATCATTCTCAGCGATCGTGATATTTCGGAAGATTATGCCCCGGTTCCCTCGGTACTGGCAGTGGCAGCTGTTCATCACCACCTGATTAAAACACAGAAACGCATGCAGGTGGGAATCATTGTTGAAACCGGCGATGCCCGCGAAATCAACCATTTTGCACTGTTGCTGGGGTACGGCGCAAGCGTTATCAATCCATACCTTGCTTTTGCCGCAATCGATCACCTTGTGAAAGAAGGAAAAATAACAAAAGACTATGTTGAAGCGCGCAAAAACTATATTAAATCGATAGATAAAGGATTACTGAAAGTGTTCTCCAAAATGGGTATTTCAACACTGAGAAGTTACCACGGAGCACAGATTTTCGAAGCTATCGGTATCAGTCAGGAAGTAATTAGTAAATATTTTACCGGAACAGTTTCTAAAATCGGGGGTGTTGGATTGGAAGAAATCACCCGTGAAGCTGTAATGTTTCATGACCAGGCATACAAACCCGAGGTGGCTCCTGAGCCGTTCCGATTTGAAAATGGTGGCGTTTATGCCTGGCGGAAATACGGCGAGCATCATGCCTGGAACCCCGAAAATATTGGTCTTTTGCAGTGGGCAACGCGTACAAACGACTACGGTAAATACAAAGAATATAGTGCGATAATCGATCAGCAAAACAAAAAGCCGGCATTTATCCGCGGATGTTTTAACCTGAAACGGAATCCGATTCCGCTGAATCAGGTAGAATCGGAGGAAGAAATCATGAAACGGTTTGTAACTGGTGCCATGTCGTATGGATCAATAAGCAAGGAAGCCCATGAGGCGCTGGCGATTACGATGAACACCATCGGCGGTCGCAGCAATACCGGTGAAGGTGGCGAAGACCCCGAACGTTTTGGCACCATCCGGAATAGCAAAATCAAACAGGTGGCTTCGGGGCGTTTTGGCGTTACGAACAACTACCTCGTAAATGCCAACGAGCTTCAGATTAAAATTGCGCAGGGCGCAAAACCGGGAGAAGGTGGACAGCTTCCGGGGTACAAAATCGACAAGATTATTGCGAAACTCAGGAACTCGACTCCGGGAATCACTTTGATTTCGCCACCACCGCACCACGATATTTATTCAATCGAAGATTTGGCACAGTTAATTTACGACCTTAAGATTACCAACCCGCGCGCTGCCGTTTCAGTAAAGTTGGTGTCAGAAGATGGTGTGGGGACCATTGCTGCCGGTGTTGCCAAAGCTTTTTCAGATGTGATTATCATTGCCGGTGGCGATGGCGGAACAGGCGCCAGTCCGGCCAGTTCTATAAAACATGCAGGTTTGCCGGTGGAACTCGGAATTGCCGAAGCACAGCAAACGCTTGTATTAAACAACCTGCGCGGAAGGGTTAAGCTCCAGGTTGACGGGCAATTTAAAAATGGCCGCGACGTGGTAACTATGGCTTGTTTGGGTGGCGAGGAATTTGGTTTCTCAACTTCAGCACTGATTGTGCTGGGGTGTATTATGATGCGCAAATGCCATATGAATACCTGTCCGGCCGGAATTGCCACACAGGACAAAGACCTCAGAAAACGTTTTATTGGTAAAGCAGAATACACCATCAATTTCTTCAGGTTTATTGCCCGCGAAGTAAGGGAATACCTAGCTGAAATGGGGTTTGCAAAATTTCAGGATATTGTTGGCCGTACCGATTTACTTGAACTCAACCCCGAAGTGGTGAACTGGAAAATGAAAAATATCGATTTTTCGAGGGTTCTTTATGTTCCTGATTCAGCAAAAGAAAACGCAATACGAAATACACATCAGAACGAAAAACTGAGTGAAGGTCATATCGATTTAAAACTGCTGAAAGAAGCGGGTAAAGCAATCCAGTCGGGCGAAAAAGTGTGGATTTCGCAAAAGATTGTGAATACCGACCGCACTGTTGGTGCGATGCTTTCGGGCGAAATTTCGCGCAGGTATGGCGAAGCTGGCCTGGCAAAAGATACAATCACCTGTATTTTTAACGGAACTGCCGGACAAAGTTTCGGGGCGTTCCTTGTAAAAGGTGTAACCTTCAGACTGGTTGGCGATGCCAACGACTACATTGGCAAAGGTTTGTCGGGCGGAAAAATCGTTGTTGTTCCGCCACCCGAATCTACATTCAAACCCGAAGAAAATATCATTATCGGAAATACTTCGTTTTACGGGGCAACCAACGGCGAGGCTTATATCAGGGGAGTTGCCGGCGAACGTTTCTGTGTGAGAAACTCAGGCGCCAAAGCCGTGATTGAAGGAACCGGAGACCATTGCTGCGAATACATGACCGGCGGTCGGGTGGTTGTGTTGGGCAGAACCGGGAAAAACTTTGCCGCGGGTATGAGCGGAGGGATTGCATATGTACTCGATGTAAACGGCGATTTCGATTATTACTGTAACAAAGGGTTAGTTGAACTTGGCCCGGTGGAAGACAAAGCCGATATCAAAGAACTTCAGGAAATGATTAACAGGCACCTGCTTTATACGCAGAGTTCGCTGGCATCAAAAATTCTAACGAATTGGGATGAATACCTTCCGCGGTTTGTTAAAGTAATTCCGTTTGAGTACAAAAAGGTTATTGAAGAACTGAAACTGCTTGAGTTGCAAAAGAAATTGCAATTGGCTGAAGAAGACCCATCGCGGCACGAGTAATAATATCGATTGTATCAATTTTTAAAAAAAGGAAAATCAGGATATGGGAGACCCAAAAGGATTTATAAAAATTCCCCGGAAAGATGCAGGTTACCGGCCGGTAAACGACAGAATTTCGGATTATAGCGAAGTGGAACAAACAATGAACGACGAAGACCGCGCTTTGCAGGCTTCGCGTTGCATGGATTGTGGCATCCCGTTTTGTCACTGGGGATGCCCGGTGGGCAGCAAAATTCCCGAATGGCAGGATGCGATCTACCGTGGCAGAAAAGCTGAAGCCTATTTTATTTTGCATTCAACAAACAGTTTCCCCGAAATCACCGGACGTATTTGTCCGGCACCCTGCGAAAAATCGTGTGTGCTTGCAATTCACGAAGAGGCGGTTACCATTCGCGAAAACGAATGTGCCACAGTTGAACAGGCATTTGATGCCGGAATCATTGTGGCGAATCCGCCAAAAATCCGCACTGGCAAAAAAGTGGCGGTTATTGGCTCCGGGCCTGCCGGACTCTCGGCAGCCGATTTGCTGAACCGCGCCGGACATTGGGTTACTGTTTTCGAGAAAAATGATGCCATTGGCGGATTGCTGCGTTACGGAATCCCCGATTTTAAACTTAGCAAAAGTGTGATCGACCGCCGTCTCGACTTGTTTGCACAGGAAGGAATTGTTTTCAAAACCAACGTGAACGTGGGTGTCGATATCACAAAAGATGAACTTTTAGCTGAGTTTGATGCTGTTTTGCTTGCAGTTGGCGCCGAACAAGCCCGCGATTTACCGGTTGAAGGGCGCGATTTGCAGGGTGTTTATTTCGCCATGGACTTTTTAACTCAGCAGAATAAAAAGGTGGCCGGGCAACAAATTCCTGAAGACAAACGAATTTTGGCTCGCGATAAAAATATTCTCGTAATTGGCGGTGGTGACACAGGTTCCGACTGTGTGGGAACGTCAATCCGGCAAAAAGCAAAATCGGTAACACAGATCGAAATTTTACCCAAACCGCCTGAAAAACGCGAGGACGGAAATCCATGGCCGTACTGGCCCAACACGTTGCGCACTTCAAGCTCGCACCTCGAAGGTTGCGAACGCCGCTGGAGTTTGAACACAAAAAGATTTATTGGCGAAAATGGCAAACTGAAACAAGTGGAAATTGTACAGGTGGAATGGTTAAAAGATGCTTCCGGTCGCTATTCAATGAAAGAAATTGAAGGAACAGCCGAAATTCTGAACGTTGATTTGGCACTGCTTTCGATGGGATTCACGCAACCGGTACATTCAGGGTTACTCGACACACTGGGCGTTGAATACGATGCCCGTGGCAATGTAAAAGTGGATGGAAAAAAACAGTCGTCGGTGCAGAAAATTTTTGCTGCAGGCGATGCTGAAAAGGGCGCAAGTCTTGTGGTACATGCCATTGAAGCAGGAAAAGTGGCTGCAAGAAATATCGATGAGTTTTTAAAACCAGTAAGAAATTAGAACACGTTTTTTTTATATACAGTGCAGTTTTTTCAAGAGGTAGCCGGTTAAAGGGATACAAATCCGAATCAAACGAATCACATTTCCTTGACCAGATTGTGAAACCACCGGCTCCTCTTTTTTACATTGTTAGTTCAATCCCTTCCGGGCGTTTGTGTTTCCAGCGCCGGTGCGACCAAAGATAGT
>DYSZ01000165.1 GCA_020726265.1 Draconibacterium orientale | reverse complement strand
TGTAGTTATTATTTGATAGAATATATTTCAAAGATTTCTATTTTGCTTAAACATTTGTAAATGAAAAATGTTTCCTGATATCTTCTATTTAATCACCATATTAAAACAAAGACAGGTTTCAAGGTATATACAATATAATTTCATTTTTCAAACGGATAAATTACCTTCCAGTCATTTTTCATATCAATAACTGTCCAACCTTTTTCCGATGCTTCATCCAAACCTTTATCCAGTCGTCCGACGGGCGATTCCCTGTCATAAGCCCATTCCCTCACTTCATCGGTATGGTGCAAATACAACATAAATCTTTTCCCTTCTCCGGCGGCAGTCCATTGCAGCATTGCCAAATCGCCGTCAGAATTCCCGGAAGCAAATACCGGTCTGCGTCCGATAAACTTGTTTATTCCCAGTGGTTTTCCTTCTTTGTCATCGATAAAGTCAATTTCAGGCAGTCTTTCAATTACAGGCAAGCCATCTTTCAAAACCAACTTTGTTTTTATACTGCTGCCAACCACCTGGTCTTTTGGAATTCCATAAACTTCCTCCACCCAGGGTCTCAAAAATTCTATTCCGCCCCCGGAAACGATGAATGTTTTAAAATTGTTTGCACGCAAAAAATCCAGCAGTTCCAACATGGGTTGATAAACCAATTCGGTGTAGGGCTTGTTAAACCGTGGATGTTTGGCAGTTGCCAACCAATCTTTTACAATCGCTTCAAATTCTTCTGTAGTGATTCCGGCGTGGGTTGCCATTACAAGTTGTAGCAGCTCATGTTCCCCATGTTTTGCCAATTCAGCCATGTCGCTCTCCAAAACAGCTTTGAATGGTTGCTCCGTTTTCCACTCCGGGTGTTCCGCCGCCATTTGTTTTACCCTATCGATGGCAAAAAACAACTGGAAATAAGCCGGTTGTTCCGACCATAGATTTCCATCGTTATCGAAAGTTGCAATGCGGTCGGCAACCTCAACAAAATTCTCACTTGCCGGATTTGTTACATCATTTACAAATTCGACAATCGCCGATTTTGTTTGTCCTTCATTCCACGAAGGTAGGGGATCTGAACCTTTTAACTCAGTTGATGTGTTAGTTGAACAGGAAAAACCAAAAATCTGAAAAATTATATTTACAATAATGTACGTTTTTGCAGGATACATAATATGCTTTTAAATTTACTTTTTACAAATTATATGAGATGTACAAGTTAACTAAAATTTACAACAATTGATTAATTCAGTTCTATAACGAATAGTGTGGGTAACCAATCATAAAATTTCTTTTACCAACATTATTAAAAATCACTGGAAAATAGTTTTAATAAATTTTGCACCCACGCAAACAAAAATTTATAAAATTTACGCTGCAAGCATCGGGGAACGATCTCCAATGAGATTAGACACAGAGAAAGAATACGGTATTCAGGACATCGATTGTGCATAGGAGTAAACTCAATCCGCTCAGAATCACAGTAAAAAAATTCAGACCAGGTTTTTTGAAAACAATTAAAATTTAGACTTTTTCTAAATTGTGCATTTCAATGTAAAACTGGATTTTGACATATCGACATTTGATTAAAAAGTTAATTTTGCAATCCTGAATTAACAAAACAAAAAATTACGGAAACAGACATCAGACATATTGGTTTTGTAAAATCGGTTACCGGCAATGCCATGCTGGTTAATGTTGTTAGTCAGTCAGCCTGTGCTTCGTGTCATGCAAAAGGCGCTTGTAACTCATCCGATTTTGAAGACAAAGAAATTGAAGTGACAGGTTTTAATAAAAGCTATTCACCCGGAGAAGTTGTTACTGTGGTTTTTAAACAAACACAAGGATACGCAGCTGTATTCTGGGGATACGGAATGCCATTTATCGTGGTGCTTTTCACGCTGATTATTGCCAATCTTTTGTCGGTTAGTGAACTGCTCAGTGGTTTGATTTCACTTGGAGTTCTGGTTCCGTACTATATAATTTTGTATTTTTTCAGAAATACTTTTAAAAAAGTTTTCAAATTTGAAGTAGAAGAAAATATCTGAACTTATGACCATAACCATTATACTGACCATTGCCATCCTCAGCATTATCGGTACAACTTCGGCTGTGATTCTATTTTTTGTTGCTAAAAAGTTTTATGTGTACGAAGACCCGCGCATCGACTCAGTTGAGCAAGCACTGCCAGGTGCCAATTGCGGGGGTTGCGGCTATGCCGGCTGTCGTGCTTTTGCCGATACTTGTGTAAAAGCCGCTGATTTATCGGGGTTAAACTGCCCTGTTGGCGGAAACGAAACGATGGGAAAGGTGGCCGACATTCTGGGTCTGGTTGCCGAAAAGAAAGAGCCACGCACTGCCTTTATCCGTTGCAACGGAACCTGCGACCATCGGCCAAAAACCAGCAATTACGATGGGGTATCAACCTGTGCTATTGCTGCTTCGGTTTATAGTGGCGAAACCGATTGCCAGTGGGGTTGCCTTGGATATGGCGACTGTTTTGATGTTTGCGAATTCGATGCCATTGATTTGCGCGCCGGCCTAGGTGTTCCGCTGATTATCGACGACAAATGTGTGGCTTGCGGAAAATGCGTGGATGCCTGCCCCAAAAACCTTATCGAACTCAGAAAACGATTCCCGAAAGACCGCAAAATTGTGGTTGCCTGCCGCAATAAAGACAAAGGTGCAACCGCCCGCAAAGCCTGCGATGTGGCTTGTATCGGCTGCGGAAAATGTGAAAAGGAATGTAATTACGATGCCATTACCATCGAAAATAACCTTGCGTTTATCGACTCGGATAAATGTAAACTCTGTCGTAAATGTGTTTCGGTTTGCCCAACCAATTCGATAATCGAACTCAATTTCCCGCCAAGGAAAATAGTGACTGAAGAAAAAGAAGTGTGTAACACTGAAAAATAATTCCGGGATGCTTAAAACCTTTAAAACAGGCGGTGTACATCCGCCAGAAAACAAGATTTCGGCCAACGCAAAAATTGAGCAGCTCCCACTGCCAAAAACGGTTTTTATTCCGGTGGCACAGCACATCGGAGCGCCTGCAACACCTGTTGTCAACAAAGGCGATGCAGTTAAAGTTGGCCAGCTCATTGCCAAAAGCAGCAGCTTTGTTTCAACCAATATTCATGCACCCGTTTCGGGAAAAGTAAAAAAGGTTGACGTGGCCCCCGACAGCACGGGCTACACCAAACAGGGCATTTTTATCGACGTGGAAGGCGACGAATGGATGGAAGAAATTGACCGCTCTGAAATACTTGTAAAAACTACCGGCCTTGATGGCAAAGCGATAATTCAGAAAATTCAGGATGCTGGAATCGTGGGACTTGGCGGAGCTACTTTCCCAACCCACGTAAAACTCGTTCCGCCGATGGGAATGACAGCCAAAATTTTGCTGATTAACGGGGTTGAATGTGAGCCCTACCTTACCAGCGACCACCGGCTGATGCTCGAAAAGCCAGACGAAATTCTGGTGGGAACACAATTGCTGATGAAAGCCATGAATGTGGAAAAGGCTGCCATCGGAATTGAAAATAATAAACCCGATGCCATTCAGCTTTTAACTGGTAAAGCTAAAGATTATAAAGGAATTGAGATTGTAGCTTTAAAAGTAAAATATCCGCAGGGCGGTGAAAAACAGTTAATAAAAGCTGTTACCGGTCGTGAAGTTCCTTCGGGAGGATTACCCATTGCCGTTGGTGCTGTAGTAAGCAATGTGGGCACTGCTTTCGCTGTTTACGAAGCCATTGCGAAAAACAAACCACTTTTCGAACGTGTGGTTACGGTAACCGGCAAGGGTGTTAAAAGACCTTCGAATTTTAAAGTCCGAATTGGAACTCCAACTTCAGAACTGATTGAAGCCGCCGGTGGATTGCCCGAAAACACAGGAAAAATAATCAGTGGCGGCCCGATGATGGGAAAAGCGCTGGCATCGGTTGATGTACCTGTAACCAAAGGAACTTCGGGAATTTTGCTGATAGAAGAAAAAATAGCGAACCGACCTGAATATCTTGATTGTATCCGCTGCTCGCGTTGCGTTTCGGTCTGCCCGATGGGACTGGAGCCTTATTTACTGATGACTTTGGGCGAAAAACAGATTTTCGATAGGGCTGAACAGGAACGTGTGATGGATTGCATCGAATGTGGCTCGTGCAGTTACACCTGCCCATCGAACCGTCCACTCCTCGATTACATCAGGTTTGGAAAAGCAAAAGTAGGTGCTATTATTCGATTGAGAAAAAAATAGGAATGACAATAAAGATCAATAGTTCACCAATTTCAGTTTAATAAAGAAATAAGTTCGCTGTACCATAAAATGGACAAAACAATCAATATATATATGGAGGATAAATTAGTCACGATCGTTAAAAAGAACGAACAAGATTTCATTTGTCTCACAGATATGATAAAGGCAAAAGATGGAACATTTTTTATTACCGATTGGTTGCGAAACAGAAATACATTGGAATTTTTAAGTGTTTGGGAAAAGATAAATAACCCTGGTTTTAATTATGGCGAATTCGCCATAATTAAAAATCAATCCGGGTTAAATAATTTTAAGGTAAGTGTAAAAGAATGGACGGACAAAACAAATGCAGTTGGTATTTTTTCGAAAGCTGGAAGATACGGTGGAACATACGCACATAAAGATATTGCATTTGAATTTGGCTCCTGGATCAGCCCGACATTTAAGCTATATTTAATCACTGAATATCAGCGGTTAAAAGAAATTGAAACAAATCAGTACAATTTAGAATGGAACTTTAAAAGAATAATAAGCAAAGCCAATTATTCCATTCATACCGACGCAATTAAAAAATTCATAATCCCTGAAAAAAACTATGAAAAAGATAACGAGTGGCTTATTTATGCTGAAGAAGCCGATTTATTAAATGTTGCACTTTTCAATTGTACTGCCAAAGACTGGAGAGAGTAAAATCAGAAATATGCTGAAAAAGGAATGAATATAAGAGACACTGCAAACATAAATGAGTTGGCGGTTTTATCAAATCTGGAAAGTTTTAATGCTGAACTAATAAAATCAGGTGTTGATAAACCTGGGAGATTTCGAAAACTAAAAGAAATCAGTAATTATCAGTTAATCATTTTAAATGAAAAGGATTTTATGAAAGCCTTAAAAAAACTGAATGAGCAGATTTATAGCAACAGAAAAAACGAGTTAAAAGAATAGAAATCTATATGAGCAAATTACTTACAGTTTCTCCTTCGCCGCACATTCACTCGGCCGACTCAACGCAAAAAATCATGTTGCGGGTGGTGTATGCTATGATTCCGGCGCTGCTGTGGTCGGCTTTTGTATTTGGGATTGATGCGCTGCGTGTAACTGCCATCGCGGTGGTCGCCAGTCTTGCTTTTGAATATCTCATTCAAAAATACCTGTTAAAAGTAAAACCAACTGTTACCGATGGTTCAGCGCTTGTGACAGGAATTTTACTTGCCTTTAACGTGCCGGCAAATTTACCGTGGTGGATAATAATTGTGGGAGCTTTTGCTGCAATCGCTTTTGGCAAAATGCCATTTGGCGGGCTTGGCAATAATATTTTCAATCCGGCATTGGTAGGCCGTGTATTTTTGCTGATATCATTCCCTGTGCAAATGACCTCGTGGCCGGTTACTAACCAAAGTAGCGTTGATGCAGTTACCGGAGCAACCCCGCTCGGCATCATCAAAGAAGCGCTGAACAACGGAGTTCCGGTTTCTGAAATTGTATCAAAACTACCTGTTCCATCCGACCTGTTCCTGGGAAATATGGGTGGTTCATTGGGCGAAATCTCGGCACTGCTTCTTCTGTTGGGCGGTATTTACCTGCTATTCACAAAAGTAATTACTTGGCATATTCCGGTTTCGGTAATCGGGTCAGCAGTTTTGCTGGCTGGAATTTTCTGGCTGGTGAACCCTGAATTGTATATAAATCCTGTTTACCATTTGTTGTCGGGCGGATTGATGTTGGGCGCCATTTATATGGCAACCGACATGGTTTCGTCGCCGATGACACCCAAAGGACAAATCATTTTTGGAACCGGAATTGGAGTGCTCACTATTCTTATCAGGCTTTTCGGGGCATATCCCGAAGGGATTTCATTTGCCATCCTCATCATGAATGCGATGGTTCCGCTGCTGAACCGCTACATCAAACCAAAAAGGTTTGGCGAAGTAATTAAATCCTGAAATTGAGATGAGAATGATAATATTACATAAAATAAAATCACCCCTTTGCCCCCTCAAGGGGAGAATTGCCCTGAAAGAATTGGCAAAAATCTTCAATGCAATTGCCCCCTTGAGGGGGATGGGGGTGAGTAGAACAACACATAACTTAAGCTGATTATGGCCAAAAGAGAATCGACTTTTAAAAATATGGCGCTGGCACTGGCGGTTATAACTGCTGTTGCAGGAGCTGCACTGGCACTGGTTTATTCGGTTACTGCCGAACCAATCAAAGCATCGCAGATTGCAAAAACAAACAATGCCATAAAAATGGTTATTCCTGAATTTGAAACAATGACCGATACCACGATGATGCCCGAAACCGGGAAAGACAGCATCAGGTTGTACACACTGATTAAAGGTACCGAAAACTCAGGCTACGCAGTTGAAACTTACACTGACAATGGTTTCAGCGGACGATTTAAACTGATGGTTGGTTTTACACCCGACGGTGCAATCAGTAACATCGAAGTTCTTGAGCACAAAGAAACACCCGGATTAGGGACAAAAATGGCACTGCCCGGTTTTAAAGACCAGTTTAAAGGGATTCAACTGGCCGACCTTCCGGGCGAACAACTGAAAGTAAAAAAAGATGGCGGAACTGTTGATGCAATTACCGCTGCAACCATCAGCAGTCGTGGCTTTTGCGACGCTGTAAACCGTGCTTATTCAACCTTTAAAACAGCAAAAAAACAATGAACCAGGTAAATAATTTCACCAAAGGATTTTTCCGCGAAAACCCCATTTTGGTTTTACTGCTCGGAACCTGCCCCACCCTTGCTGTCACCTCCTCGGCCATGAACGGTTTGGGTATGGGATTAGCCACCACATTTGTACTTTTTATGTCGAATATGTTTATTTCGATGGTCAAGGGTTTTATTCCCGATAAAGTGCGTATTCCGGCATTTATTGTGGTAATTGCCAGTTTTGTTACCATCGTCGATTTGCTGATGCAAGCCTATACGCCCGGTTTATCGAGCCAGCTCGGTATTTTTATTCCCCTCATCGTGGTAAACTGTATCGTACTTGGCCGTGCTGAAGCATTTGCTGCAAAAAATGGCGTTTTATCTTCTTTCATTGATGGTGCTGGGATGGGACTTGGCTTTACCATGGCGCTTGTTGCAATGGGAAGTATCCGCGAGGTTTTGGGTGCCGGGTCGATTTTCGGGTTTAAGTTTATCAACGAAACTGCCGATGGCATTCTCATTTTCATCCTGGCTCCGGGCGCGTTTATCACGCTTGGATTTTTGATTGCATTACTGAAAAAATTAAACAAAACATCGTAAACCGGATATCATGGAATATGTAATCATACTCATATCAGCCATTCTGGTCAATAACATTGTACTGGCGCAGTTTCTTGGTATTTGTCCGTTTCTGGGGGTAAGTACAAAAATTGAAACAGCTATCGGCATGGGGGCTTCGGTACTTTTTGTGATGACACTGGCAACCATTGT
>DYSZ01000030.1:23477-28742 GCA_020726265.1 Draconibacterium orientale | reverse complement strand
GTTGGTTTCGGGTGCTGGAATGCTGGGAATTGTGGCCTGTGCCATGTGCCGGACGAAAGGGGCCAACAGTGTTTTTGCACTCGATATTAATGTCGAACGGCTGAATAAAACTAAGCTGTTTGGAGCCAATAAAACATCGATTCCTGAAGCACTGGAAAACAGCATTGCTGATGAATATGGCAGCCTCAAAATTTTTGATGTGGTTTTAGAATACAGCGGCAATCCTTTAGCGATGGAACAAACGCTTGATTATTTGGGAATTGGCGGACTGGCAATTTGGGTCGGAGCCGCTTATCCGGCACGTAGTACACGCATCGATGCCGAAAAGGTTGTAAGGAGTTTATTAACAATTAAAGGATTGCATAATTACAACGAAGACGATTTAGTAGATGCGGTTCAGTTTATTGAAGAAAACCACTATTTATTTCCGTTTGAATCTGTTGTTTACAATGGTTTTTCACTTACCGAAGCAAACGAAGCATTTCAATATGCCTTAATCGAAAATCCTTTCAGAACAGGGATTTCAATAAGATGAAACTTACTGAAAAATAATATTCATTAAAAGAGCAGATTATGAAACAGTTACTACTATTATTGATGATATTTATTTTGAGTGTTTCGGCCAACAACGGCAACATGAATAATGTTAAAATGCGCAGTGTCGTGAATCCAGGATATAAAAACTCGCTGGCAATTTTAACGGTTAAATCAAAAATCAAAGCTTATTTCAGTACGATTTCGGGGGTAAATCTTTTTGAAAAAGACAAAAATAACCAGCAAATGCCCGAACTGGTGAATGAAAACAAAAGACAGATAATTCATATTCCCGATATTCAAGGGTATAAAACCATGAAATGCGATTTTCATATGCATACTGTCTTTTCCGATGGTGTGGTTTGGCCAACTGTGCGGGTTGATGAGGCCTGGGAAGACGGGTTGGATGCCATTGCAATTACCGATCATATCGAAAATAATCCATCAAAATCGTTTTTAGGTGGCGATGATAATTCATCCTACGAAATCGCAGCTCCGTATGCAAAGGACAAAAATATCCTGCTCATCAGGGGAGGAGAGATTACCCGCAGTATGCCTCCCGGACATTTTAATGCATTGTTTCTGAGTGATGTAAATAAACTCGATGTGCTCGATTATATGGATGCCTTTAAAGCTGCCAGCGAACAGGGAGCGTACATTATTTGGAATCACCCTGGCTGGAAAGCACAACAACCTGACACATGCAAGTGGTGGGATGTCCACACTGAATTAAAGAAAAAAGGTTGGCTGCATGGCGTTGAAGTTTTTAATGAACAGGAATGGTACCCCATTGCGCTTGATTGGTGCAATGATAAAAAACTCACTTACATTGCAACTTCCGATATTCATGGTTTAATTGCGAGCACGTATAATGTACACGAATCGCATCGCCCGGTAACATTGGTTTTTGCTGCCGACAAAACAGAAGATGCATTGCGCGATGCATTGTTTGCCAACCGCGCAGTTGCCTGGTTTGGTAATTACCTGGCCGGAAGTGAAGATTTGCTATCTGCAATTTTTAGGGCTTCGGTTGTGGCCGATTTCGCCGAAGAAACCCAAAAGAGTAAAATCTACAATGTAAAAAACCTGTCAGATGTTGCTTATCAGCTGGCTTCGGACGATGGAACACGCATAAAAATTCTGGCTTACAGCGAAACCCGTGTAAATATTCCCAACAACCACGACCTTCGTTTTGAAGTTACCAATCTGATGATTACAGCTACCCAAAATCTGAAAATTGATTTTCCCGTTTCAAAATAAAACGAAAGCAAAACCGGTGGATATACTAAAACTGAATAACCTTCGTTTTTAACCCGAAGGCATGAAACAATCATTATCTTTTAGTTTATTTAATTCGGTATTGCCTTCGTGAAGGGGGCAGATTTGCGCTGCTCCCTTCTGTTTTTCTGATATATCCTTATTCCTTATTTCCATCTTTCGCGCCATAAACAACAGGGCAGGCATTCGGGGTATTTGCCTGTTACTAAGGTTAGTTGTTCTGATAAGGTTTTTTTACTTCTTTTTCATTGTTGTCAGGATAAAAAGTAATTTAAAGATGAGATTCTTTACTCCATTTCATTACCAATGACAGATTTTGGTTTTGGGACTTTGACTTTCTAAGTCAAAGATATTTTGTCGGACTTAAAAAGTCCGACTCCCGTTACTGTCATTGCAATGCGAAGCGAGCCCCCCTGACTCACGAAGTCCGGCAGGGAATCTAATAAAATTAACCGGACAGTATTGTTTTTTTGCATTCCTGCTGTGTTTCATTCAAGCATTCAAGCATCGGAGCACTTTAGCATAACAGCATTCCCGCGTTGTGGCATTTAAACGTTCAAAAGCACTCAGGCATTTTAACATTCAAGCATTCACGCATTGTAGCATTCACGCATTATTTTCGTGTTCCATGGAGCGAATTCAGCATAAACAACATTTCGAAACCCTTTACGATTGGAGCATTCAAATCGAACACAAACTTCAACCGGTTATCGACAGGTTTGGTTACCCGCCTTTCTGGCACCGCGACCCCGATTTTGCCACACTGGTTTTGACTATTTTTGAACAAAAGGTTTCGCTGGCATCGGCAAAAGCTGCCGTTGTAAAACTTAAGGAAAAAATTGGGGAAATAACTCCTGAGAATATTTTGAACTTATCAGATGAAGAACTGTGGCAGTGTAATTTCAGCAGGCAAAAAGCGCTTTATACAAGGATTCTGGCCAACGAAATTGTTTCAGGAAACCTAAATCTCAATGTTTTAAATATGCAGACTGATGAAAAATCAAGTCAACTTTAATCAAAATCAAAGGAATAGGTCACTGGACTATAGATATGTATTTGTTGATGAGCCTGCATTTTGCCGATATTTTTCCACCCGGCGACATGGCAACCATTAAAGCAGTGTACGAACTTGAACTTGTTTCACCCAAGGCTACAAAAGAAGAAATCATTACTTTTATGCAACGGTTTTCGCCCTGGCAGTCGGTGGCAACTTACATTTTGTGGAACAGTTACATCCAACGGCGAAAACTGAAACTTGAATAACGACAAATGATCATTGACAATAAAATACAACGCACTTTTACAGGGCCGCTTACCATTTTGGGGATTACATTTATGTTTTTGGCTTTAACTTTTGTGTTTACGGGAATTTGGTACATCGCCATCCCGATTTTTGTGTTGGCGCTGTTTTTCCTTTTTACCTGGTCGGGGGTGATTATCGATACAGAAAATCGCCGGGTTAAACCCTATTACATGGTTTTTGGATTGTTTAAACGTGGCCAATGGATTTCGCTGGGAAAATATCCCGGATTAACGCTTGTTCCGATGCAAAAAGTGTATAAGATGTATAGCCAGTCGAACCGTAAAAGCAAATCTGCTACGAACGATTTCAGGGTTTACCTTATCGATAGCCATAAACGGCCAGCATTCCCTTTAAAAAAATGCAAAATTGAAGATGACGCCAAAAATTGTATGGATGAGTATTCAATTTGGTTAAAATTACCTGTATATTCGGTTCGGAAAAATTCGCAGGACGCAAAAATTATAACAAATTAACCGGTAAATCAGGGCTTAGTGATATGGGTTGAAAAAACTGCTAAATATTTATATACATGATAATTGAGAATAAATTAAACCAATACTTCGATGGGTTTCTCGTATTTACGCGTTTTACTTTTTTAGGCATCGCTATTTTGCTGATAATTAACCAAAGATGGTTAGCCGCTGGATTTTTTCTTTTTTGTGCCTCACTGATGTTTTTCACGGTTTCCGGCACAGCAGTCGATTTGAGCCATCGTAAAGTAAAATCATATTACCTGATATTTGGAGTAATAAAAACAGGCAGATGGCAACCTGTTGAAAATTACCAGAGTTTGACAATAATACCTGTATCGAAAGGAAATCACGTCATGAATTTTTTAGGAAGGACTGATAAAAATGACATTGATGAATACAGGGTCATTCTAATCAGCAAAGCAAGAAAGGAAGCTCTGCCACTGAAAAGCTGCAAAACACCTGAAGCTGCAATGACTAGTTTGGATGAATTTTCCAACTGGCTGAAAATACCAGTTTTGCCAGTAAAAATTCTCTGAGTAATTATTTGCCCCCTTCTTGTTAAGTACAATAAATGCTTAAATGTCGTATTTCATTTTGCAATTTAACCCTATCCCGAAATTTCGGAACCCTAAAGAGGACTTCTTACATCAGCCATCATTTCAGATAGTTGCAGACCAAAAGCCCCTTCAGTGGTTTGAGATAAAAACACGACAATAAATTGTTCTCATTACTTAATATCATAATCTTTTCTTATTTCGAACGTTTATTTTAAAATTCAATAAACTGAAGTCATGAAACAATTCATTAGTTTGGTTATTCTCCTGTCAATTACGGTTATAGCACCCGGTCAGTCGAAAAAAAGTGGAAAAGTAAAACGCAAATACCGCGATGTGGAGCAGATTGCACAAAACCTGCCTGAAGTTTTTCTGCGTGGTTTTGTTTACGATGAAGATAAAAAACCGATTGCTGGTGCAACCGTAACGGTTGATGGCGCAGTGAAATCGGTAAACACAAACGAAGATGGTGAATTTCTGATCGAAAACCTGATGTCAGGGAAAGGCCGCATTCGCGTTTCGTTTGTTGGGTATGCCACGCTAACCACCGACTATGAACTGGGTACCGGCGAAAATTTCAAAAACATCATGCTTGTGCGTAAAAATATTTACCTCGAACCGATAACTGTAAGCGCACAAAAACGTGAACAACAAATTCTCGATGTTCCGGCGGCAATTTCGTCGTTAAGTGCAAACCACCTGGAAAGACTGAATATTACAGAACTCACCCCACTAAGCGAATTGGTGCCGGGTTTGTACATTCGCGAGCAGGGCGCTAACCGCCCCAGCTTTGTCATTCGCGGTCTTTCAAGCGAGGAAGTCAGCGCCAGTGCGCAACCCCGCGTTTCGGTGTACAGCAATAATGTTCCAATCAACCGGGCGAGTGGGGCATCGGTCGAGTTGTTTGATATGGAACGGGTTGAAGTTTTAAAAGGGCCGCAAAACACACTTTTTGGCAGGGGAGCCCAGACAGGTGCAGTGCATTTTATCAGCAAAATGCCGGTAAATAAACTCGAAGGCGCAGTAACTGCCGGATACGGAAATTACAATCAGCGCGAAATTCGCGCAGTTGTGAATGTGCCCGTAATTGAGGATAAACTTTTTGTACGTGCAGCAGGTATTT
>DYSZ01000030.1:0-23377 GCA_020726265.1 Draconibacterium orientale | reverse complement strand
GGTAATTCGGGGGCACGCTGGGATGGCGACGGAACCGCATCGGCAGCCATCGATATGTCTGAAACTTCGGGGGCTGAACAGTTTTACCAGGAAATCAGAGGTAATTTTGCACAAAACAGCAGGTTACTGGGTTCTCTGGGTGCCAGCTACTGGCGCGAAAAAGCCAGTCAGAATTACTGGTTTTCGCCTAACGAGCAACAGTTTGCAAGTTTAATGTTGATTCAACCGCCAATGCCGGTTTCCCCGGATGGACAACCTGTTATAATTCCGGCGCTTCCTGATGACCCCCAACTTGGTCAGCTTGCCGGAATGCCGCTGCCAACCAATCACCAGGAAGAAAACAGGAGCGCTGCCACCAACCAGTCGGCTGAAGCTTTTATGGATGTTACTTATCAGCTCACCCGCAAACTTTTTGTTAACGCGGGGTTGCGCGCAGTTTACGATATGTACAAACTGAATAACGAAGCAGAATTCACCGGTGGTGACCCATCAACGTTGGGTTACCTCACCGGCAACGCGCCCAACCTGTTTTTTAAGCCTTCTGAAAACCAGGAAATCAGCAAAAACACTTTTTCGTTTACCGGGAAAGCCGGGTTACAATATAAATTCAACGAATACGGAAACCTGTTTGTGAATTACTCGCGTGGACGCCGGCCCAATGTTTTGCAGTTTACTTCCACAGGCGAAGAGGAAATTCTTGATGCTGAAATTCTTGATAATTTCGATGGCGGTTTTAAAGGCTCAATCCTCGAAAAAGTGTATATCGATGTGGTTGGATTTTACCAGAAATACAAAAATTTCCAGAGCAGTGCATGGATTGCCGACCCTGCAACTGGCGAGTTCAACTACAAAACCATCGACGGCGGAAAAGCCACAACTTACGGGCTTGAAACTTCGGTAAACATTGCAATAATAAAACAGCTCGAAGTATTCGGAAATTACGCCTGGCTGCACACTGCTTTTGATTCTACCAACACCGACGGGCTACCGCAGCAATACGCCGGTAACCGGTTCAGCCTTGCGCCTGAGCACAGTTTTACAGCTGGAATTAATGCACAGGTTAACCTCACCAAAAATCTGCAATTGTTCGTTTCGCCGTCGTATTCGTACAAAACCCACATTTATTTTACTGATGCCAACATCAAAGGAATCGATCAGGAAGCTTACGGTTTGCTGAGTGTAAACGGTGGAATAAAACTGGAACAGCCTGACCTGTTGCTCTCGGTTTATAGCGATAATCTGCTCGATGAACAATATGTTACCAGCGGCGGAAATACAGGCAGTATGTTTGGCATCCCCACTTTTGTTCCCGGTCCGCCACGGATGTTTGGAGCAAAAATAACGTGGGCGTTTTAGGGGATATTTTCAGTGCTTTTTTTCCAGCGAAAATTCCCAGATTGGTTTTTTGCCAAGCAGGTGTTCCACAAAATAGTTCCAGCGTTTTTTGGTAAAATAGTCGGCAAACTGGCCGGTGTATCCTTGCAACTGACTAGGTAAAGCCATCAGCATGCAACTCTTTAAAATTGTCAGTAATGAACTTGAATTATTTCAAAAAATTAATTCAAATAATGATTTTTCAGATTAAAAGTTAAAACCGATAATTACTAAAAAGACCATAAATTCAGGAAGCCCATCTTTTAACAAATCTTAAACATCCTGAAACACTATTATGGTTTCTTTTCCTCCAGCCTTTCGAAATAACGTTTCCTGGCTTTATCGATGTCAGCTCCAATGGGGATATAAATTCTTGTCCTTAAATCAATAACCACTGCTTGTAATTTGTCTAAATCGGGCGATTTAAAAGTAACAATTTTCTTATCGTATATCATATTTCTCATTATGACAAATATTATGCCGTTATAACCAAATCACTCTTAATAATGACTTATTGACCTCCCGATATTAAAAAAGCCAGACTTTTATCTGGCTTTCAGAGCGGGAAATGGGATTCGAACCCACGACCCTCAGCTTGGGAAGCTGATGCTCTACCCCTGAGCTACTCCCGCAATTGCCCGGCAAATATAACAAATTACTATATTTCGCAATTAAAACTTTCGAATTATGACTGACATGAAATTTTTATTTTCACGGGTTTTTATTGCTTTTACAGTTTCTGTTTTTAGCCTGGTGGCTTGTAATCCCGTTATTTTTGAAAGTGTCAGAAAAATAGATTTGAAAAAAGATATTGTTTTTGACACGCAATATGGCGAGATAATTTTCAGGCTTTCGGATGAAACACCGCAGCACAGAAATAATTTTATCAAACTTGTAAATCAGCATTTTTACGACAGCCTGTTGTTTCACCGGGTTATTAATCAATTCATTATTCAAACCGGCGACCCTGACAGTAAGCATGCAAAGCCCGGCGAACCGCTCGGAGAATCGGATTTGCCTTATACCATTCCGGCTGAATTTAATCCGAAACTTTTTCACAAAAGGGGTGTACTAAACGCAGCACGCGACGATAACCCTGAAAGGGCATCAAGCAGTACGCAGTTTACTTTTGTGCAGGGAAAAGTTTATACTGACAGTATGCTTGCCGTTGCCGAAAATCGCATCAACAACTGGCTGGCTTTTAGCAAAGTTCTTCATCAGCCTGAAAACAAAGAAATTGCTGTGTTGTACGAAGGTTTGCAAAAACGACAGACAAATCCCGACAGTCTTGCGTTAATCAGTAATAGAATCAAGGTTTTAGCTGATGAGGAACTGAAGAAAGGAGTGCTTTATAAAATCCCGGAAGAACATCGGCAGGTATATAAAACGCTGGGTGGTGCTGCCCACCTTGACCAGAATTACACAGTTTTTGGCGAAGTGGTGAAAGGAATGGATGTGGTCGATTCGATTGCCCGTGTTCAAACCGACAGCCTTGAACGCCCTGTAAACGATGTCAGGATTATTTCAGCAAAACTGATTAAACGAAAGAATTATTGATTGTTACACAACCTTCCCATTTTTCAGTTTCAGGTGAAAAGTTATACACTCAGGCAATTCAGACTGAATGTGGGTTACAAAAATCATGGCACAGTTTGTTTGTGCAGCAATCAGGTTCAGTAAATTTTTCAACATTCTCACATGGCTGGCATCCAGTCCCTGAAACGGTTCGTCTAAAATGAGCAATGGCGGATTTTTCACCAGCGTCCGCAGAAGAAGTACCACTCTTTGCGCAGAAGTGGAAAGTTCTCCAAACAATTTTCCGGCAATTTCAGAATAGCCTGTCAGTTTCAGCCACTGCCGTGCAACATCAACCTGGTAGCCGGAGGGTTTTTTAAACGAATTTTCAGCATCCTGAAAACCCGAGCAGATTACATCGGTAACCGATTGTTTTTGTGGCAGGTATTGGTGCATTTCGGGCGAAACAAAACCAATGCGTTCCTTAATATCCCAAATCGATTCACCTGTTCCTTTTTGTTTTCCAAACAACCGGATATCGCAACCGTAGGCTTTCGGATTGTCGCCAAAAACCATGTTCAGCAAACTTGTTTTTCCCGAACCGTTCGGCCCTGTCAACGACCAGCGCTCACCTGCATTTACCTGCCAGCTAATGTTGTCCAGAATTTTCTTTTCGCCATATTGCAGCGAAACATCCCGCATCGCTTTCAGTTCGTTAAACAAAGAATTTTGCCAGCGTGGTATTTCACCTTCGAAAACAAACTGTTTTTTTGTTGACGATTTTAGTTCTGAGCGGCTGCAAAATTTCTCAACCCGGCCATTGCCTAAAACCAGAGAACGATTCACCGACGGAGGAAAATCAGCCGAGATAAGTCCCGTCATCAAAATAGTGTGTTTGCTTTTTACAAGTTTTTCAAACATTTGTGTGAGCAAGGTTCGCAAGTTTGAATCGAGCCCTGTGTAAGCATTGTCCAGTACAAGCAAATCGGGTTCGCCGGCCAGCGCCTTTATCAGTTCAAGTTTTCGTTGTTCGCCGTTCGAAAGGCTGATAACAAAACTTCCGGTCAGGTTTTTCAAACTGAAAGTATCGGCCATGTGAAAAGCCAGGTTCGGATTTTCGCATTTGGCTAATTAATTTTTTACCATCGGCAACAGTCCGGTGTCGATTTTATTCCAGCGCTGCTGCCGGTACACTGCATGACCGTTGGAACGTGAAAGCGCAGAATGAAACGGTACAAACTGTTTTTTGCGAAAATTTCCATCGGTGATAACATCGCCCGAAACCGGCAGCTCGTTTGCAATTGCCCTTGCAAGTATGGTTTTTCCGCTGCCATTCGGGCCTGTAATTCCCAAAACCTCACCTTCCGGAATTTCAATGTTGATATCGCGTAGTAAAACAGTTGTACGGATTTTTATGGTTGCATTTTTCCAAACTAACATGTCGTTTGTATGTTTTTTAACATCACAATTTTAACCATAATCCTGATAATTCTGCTTGAATAGCGCGTTTGAAAGCAGTAAATTTGGCTTTCTGAATTTTAAGCTAACAATGAAACAAACTGTCTTTCTACTGATTTTGCTTCTTTCGATTTTGGTTTTGTCGGCACAGGAAAAATCCGGCTGGCAAATAGATTTCCGTACAGATATTTATTCTCGTCATCTTTGGCGGGGCGATAAATTGGGCGATGCGCCCGCAATTGAACCCGAAATTAGCCTGACAAACGAAAAATTTAGTTTTACGATTTGGGGCGCCAGCACCTTCGATAACAGGTACGAAGAACTCGACCTGATAGTAAACTACCAGGTTCTGCCAGCGTTAAGCATTACTTTGTTTGATTATTACAACCCGGTTCAGGGCGAAAAGAATGAATTCTGGCATTATTCAGGCGATGATTTACGCCATACAATTGAACTGACTGGTGATTTTGAAAAGGAAGGTTTTCCGCTAACTGTACTGGCTGGCGTCTTTTTTTATGGCGACAAGGACATTGAAGCCGGAAAGGAACAGTTTTCGACCTACATCGAACCGGCATATTATTTCAAACTGGCCGGAAAAGATTTTAGTGCATTTGCCGGGTTCACCCCATTCAGCGGATATTATGCCGATAATTTTGCTTTTATAAACTTGGGGTTTTCGTTTAGCGATTCTTTTCCGGTTGGCGAAAAACTTGAGATTCCGCTCGATATTACCTTTTGCACAAATCCACACACAAACGAGGCCTGGTTTGTGGTGGGGATCGGAATAAAAAACAGATAGAAACACAGAAATTGCCTATCAGCAATTATGTCCAAATAAAGTATTTTATCTATACTTTTAAGGTGGATTTATATCTCATTTTTTAGTTGAATAAGCCTTAGAGAATCAAATATATCAACTCATGGAAAACTTTAAGTTTCACCTGCTGGTTTTGATCGTTTTTATCGGATTTACTGCTCAATCCCAGAAAAACAACGACAAAGTATCGTTTCGCGACAGTACCGATAATGCCATCGACATGAGCGACTGGTTACTGAATAAAAGGGGTTTTTTACTTGTTCCCACGGTAATTACAGAACCGGCAGTAGGATACGGTGGTGCAGCAGCAGCCATTTATTTTCACTCTTCGTATGCCGACAAAAAAGCTCCACCCAGTATGAGCGGCGTTTTTGGAATGGGTAGTGAAAACGGAACCTGGGGAGCCGGCGTTTTTCATGTGGGCTACTGGAAAAAAGACCACATCAGGTATATGGGTGCTGTGGGGAAAATGGATATTAATATCGGATTTTATGGTTCGGGAAATGTGGGCTTGATTGATATTGAATCAGTTAACATGAATATGGATTCGTGGCTGGTGTTGCAACAAATCAGGTTCAGAATTGGTGAATCCAATTTCTTTTCGGGTGGAAGATACCTGTATTACAACACCAGCAATACTTTCGAAATACCCATCGATATTCCTGAATTCAGCGGTGTGAAGTTTGAATCGACGCTGAGTGAGGCTACTATGATGATAAATTACGACTCGAGAAACAATATATTTTCGCCTGATAAAGGCTTTTATCTTGAATTATCAGGTACTTACAGCGATACCTGGATGGGAGGTGACGATCTGTACGGACGAATTGCCACCAAAATGATTGGTTATGTGCGGGCACCCGGTAAACTGGTTATGGGAGTACGAAATGAAAATACCTTTTCGGTTGGCGATATTCCGTTTTATGCCCGTCCGATCGTTTTTTTGCGTGGAGCTCCCCTGATGAAATACCAGAACAAAAACGCCACAGTAACCGAAATTGAACTTAGCTGGAATGCATATCGTCGCTGGAATATTGTGGGTTTTACGGGTGTTGGAAATGCATTTGCCTCTTTTGATGAATTTAGTGAAGGGAAAAGTGTGGCAAGCATTGGTACCGGCTTTCGATACCTGATAGCGCGTAAATTTGGCATGCAAATGGGGATGGATTTTGCACAGAGTACCGACGACTTCGCCTTTTATGTTGTATTCGGAACCTCGTGGGGGAGGTAACTATGGACTATTAGAAATTAAAAATGAGAAATGATAAACTTAATTTGTAGTAATCATCGTAATCTGTGTTCCAAATAAAAAATTTATGAAACGTAAATCAATGTTGTTTAGTTAAGGATGAGATTAAAGGAAAAATATCTCAATCACCCTTCGACTACGCTCAGGGTAACGCTCAGGGTAACGGTCAGACTGAGCGTAGTCGAAGTCTGTTTTTCGCTAACTAAACGATATTAAAATTTAAATCAAAAAAATGAAAAACTTAATCCTGATTATTTTACTCAGTTTAGTTCTGAACCCCTTAAATTTAATTGCACAGGGAAACGACCTCGACAAAGGACAGGAAGGCTATCTTCCATCAATTGAAAATCTTGAAAACCGCGAGTGGTTTCGTGATGCGCATTTTGGAATGTTTATCCACTGGGGAGTTTCGAGTGTACTGGGAAAAGAGATTGGCTGGGCGCTAAGCGGACAGGACATTGATACATATCGCGAAAATATCCATGTTTTCAATCCTCAGAAATTCGATGCTGCCGCTGTGGTAAAACTTGCCAAAGATGCCGGGATGAAATACATCACTTTCACCACGCGTCACCACGACAGTTTTAGTATGTTCAATACAAAATATTCCGAATGGAGTATTATGAACACACCCTATGGAAAAGATGTGCTGAAACAACTGGCTGACGAATGTCAGAAACAGGATATCAGGTTGTTTTGCTACTATTCGCTTACCGATTTTTACAGGGCCGATTATTGCCAGGGAAACGTGAAAAAGGCAACCGGAATAAAGGGCGAATGCAACTGGGATTCTTACATTCAGTTTATGAAAAACCAGCTTACCGAAATTCTTACCAACTACGGACCCATTTATGGTATCTGGTTCGACGGGCACTGGGACCAGGTAAACAAGGAAAAAAACCGCTCAACCACACAAAAACGCGCCTGGAAATACGATGAAATTTATGGTTTGATTCATCAACTGCAACCCGGTTGTATGATTGTAAATAACCATCATTTTTCGGTTTTTCCGGGCGAAGATTTTCAGACTTTTGAGCGCGATTTGCCCGGCGAAAACACAGGTGGCGGCTTTTCTGCAGATGCCGGAATTGCCAGAAATCTGCCACTCGAAACCAGCGATATCATCGGGAAAAGCTGGGGTTATGTAACCAACGACACCATTAACAGGAGTGCAACAGAACTCATTCATTTGCTCATAAAATCAGCCGGATTGGGGACCAATTTTCTTTTAAACATCGGTCTCACACCCGAAGGCGAAATACGGGCTGCTCACAAAGAACGTTTACTGGCAATGGGCGAATGGCTGAAAGTTTATGGTGAAACAATTTACGGAACCCGGAAAAGCAGCATAAAATCCGCCGATTGGGGAGTGGCAGTGGAGAAAGGAGATAAAATTTACCTGCATATAATCAATCCGCTGGCTGTAAACAGGCAACTTATTTTGGATGATCTTCACGATAACCCATTGAAAGTTGAATGTTTCGAAACAAAAAAGGTGCTGCCTTTCAATTTTTCAGCTGAGAAGAATCAGCTTTTGATTGAACTGACTACCCAGCAACCCAATGCGATAGATCAGGTGGTGACCCTGACGATACAGAAATAAAATGTTTCGCTAAAAAACGCTATTTTTACAGATTGAAATTCTGACTTATAATGAAAAATCTTTACAAAAAATACGGGGTTCTTGTTTTGCTGGTTTGTTTGGTAATCGCAGTACGGTCGCAACCTCTTTCATATAAAAAATTAACCGGTGAACTGCAAAAGCTGCAGGTTGAGCTTGTTCCCGATACACGGCAGGCCATACTCGATATTGAATTACGTGATACTTTACAGCCAGTAATTGTGATTTTTGGTGAAACCAATTTGCCGGGTGCAATACAGCAGGTTGTAAATTTTTTAAACGAAAGAAAAATTTCTTTTGTCGATTCCATCAGGGTTTTACCCGATGAACAGGTTGGAGATAAAACATGGGCGCTGGTCAATTTGTCGGTTGCCAATTTGCGCGCAAAACCCGGCGACGCATCTGAACTGGTTTCACAGGTACTTTTGGGAACCCCGCTGAAAATACTCGATTACAAAAATACATGGTACAGGGTGCAAACGCCTGAATATTATATTGGATATCTTGACTCAGGAGGCTTGAAAACGCTTACCACCAAAGAGATGGACAACTGGAAAAAGGCAGACCGATGGATATTTAACCGGAGTGCCGGTTTTATTTACAATACCCCCGATTATTTGGGCGAAATTGTTTCTGACGTGGTTTTGGGCGATTTGTTTGAGGTTGAAGGTATCGATAACGGTTGGCTGAAAATGCGATTCCCCGACGGAAGAACAGGTTTTGCAAACCAATTGGAATGTTTACAGTATAATCAATGGATCAACTTACCTGTAAACGCCAATCAAATACTTTTAACGGGGCGGCAAATGATGGGACTTCCCTATTTATGGGGCGGAACTTCAACAAAAGGAGTTGATTGTTCGGGTTTTGTGAAAACCACTTTTTATGCTCAGGGTGTGATTCTTGCACGCGATGCTTCGCAACAGGCAAGATATGGCGAGCCGGTCGATTTCAGTAAAATTGAAAACCTTCAACCCGGCGACCTGCTGTTTTTTGGCCGGTCGGCACAACGAATCACTCACGTTGGGATTTATATTGCTGATGGCGATTTTATACATTCATCGGGCCGTGTTCACATTGGCAGCATAATTCCAGGTAACCCGAAAAATGATCCGGGACGAAATCTTGTGGCGGTTCGCCGGATTTGTAATTCGATAGACAAAGAAGGAATAACCAGCGTAAAAAACCATCAATGGTATAATCCTTAATCAGTTTATTGAGGAGAAAGATTAAGGAGAATATAACCATCAACTCAATTCATTTAAGGAATAAGAAAAATACGACAATAAATACATCTTATCTTTATCCCATTAAAATTAAAACATGTTGAATAAACCATTTCCTCGGCTATTATTTGGATGGAATTTGATTCTTCTGTTCATCGTGTCGTTTTCATGTTCAAGCGGTCAACCGGGAGAAAAGGGATCAGTTATTGCCGATAAAATCAATTCGCTGATTGACGGCGAATTTTCTGATTCTGGCTTAAAAGATATTCAACTGGCCAGTGCAATGCTGGTTTTACCGGCAAATCCTGCACCGGGTGAAGAATTCAGTGTGCTCTTTGCCGGAGGGGCAGAACTAAAAAAGGCAAAAATTGTGGTAGCAGGTATGGCCGGAACCGTTGAACCGGGGAAAAGTAAAACAGGTAATGAGCTGCCGTTCTGGAGCGTTACATCATTCCCCGGAACTGCTGAAGGAAAATACAAGGTAACATTGTTAATGGATGAAAGGGAGGTTGTAACTACCGAATTTGTGATAGCATCCCGGCAGCCAATTTCTCAAAAGGGAGTATGGAAAACTACAAAAAGCTGGGATCCGGCCATCGAAACGCTTTACGCAGCCTGGATTAATGCTTTGTTTGCGGGTAGCAACGAGCAAACATTCTGGCCAAACCTGCACGAAGTAACTCAACGGAAGGAACAAAATCTGCTGTACAACTATCTTTCGCTCGACGAAGATAATCCGGAGAGCAAAATCAGTATAAATATGATGCCTGATTGTGCCGATAATCCATTTTTTCTGCGCGCCTATTTTGCCTGGAAATTGGGACTGCCTTTTGGTTATCATGTTTGCGACAGGGGTTATATTGGCAAAAATCCGGGAACAGGCCAGTTTATTACCAACGAAACGGCTACATCAAAAAGCAATCCGGTACAGGCCGTTAATTCTTTTTTGCGAAACCTGATGAACGGAGTACACTCCGGAACTGCCCGCACAGCTTTTGAAAATCAGAATTCCGATTATTACCCGGTTGCACTAAACCGCCGATCGTTACTCCCCGGAACTGTTTTTGCCGATCCGTACGGACATACACTTGTTTTGGTTAGCTGGATTCCGCAAACCAAAGATAAACCCGGTGTTTTGCTATCGGTTGATGCCCAGCCCGATAAAACGGTGGCTGTTAAACGATTCTGGAAAGGAAATTTTCTTTTTAACACGAATGGTGTTGTTGGTGAACCCGGATTTAAGGCATTTCGTCCGGTTGTTGAAAAAAATGGTAAACAGCTTGCTTTAACAAATGAGGAATTGATAGCTAATTCGGGGTTTATTCCCTTTTCGATGCAACAGTGGAAAATGGAGAGCGGCACTTTTTATTTGGCAATGGAGCGACTGATAAATCCGAAACCACTCGACCCCGAATTTGCTTTGAATGATTTGGTTCAGGCATTGCACGAGCAGTTGCTGGTAAGGGTAAAATCGGTGGCAACCGGCGAAGCTTACTTTCAAAAACACCCCGGCGCGGTGATTCCTATGCCTTCGTCGGCAAAAGGAGTATTTATTACCGGTGGTCCGTGGGAAGATTTTTCAACACCCAACCGCGATTTGCGTTTGCTGATTGCGATGGATGCAGTGCTTGGTTTTCCAGAACGGGTTGCCAGATTCCCTGAAGATTTTGATGTTCCAACACAAAGTTCACCGGATAAACTGAAAACAAAACTTCAGTCGCTACTCGATAAAAAAGTGGCTGAGTTAACTATCAGCTACACACGCACAAATGGTGCTGAAAAGCAACTCATGGTTAAAGAAATTCTGGACAGAAAGGACGCATTTGAGATGGCATACAACCCGAATGACGGGGTCGAAATTCGCTGGGGGGCTCCTATAAACAGTGATGAACGTTCATCATGCAAACGGCAGGCTTCTGCTGGTCAGCGCGCTACCATGCAAAAAGTGCGTACCTGGTTTGTGCAGCGGCTGCATCCGCCAACCTGAAAATCTTTCAGTTGATTTCATGCGAACCATCTCGAAGAAATTTAACTGTCGGGGGAACTTTATTCAACTCAAAATAATCGTAGCCTTTTTTCATATCGTTCCAAAGACTGGTTTTATCCTTGTCTTTACTGTAAGATGCAGTTAGTTTTTTAAAATTCTTGTCATCAAGTTTTGCGGGGTAAATCGTCAGTTCAACCCTGTTTTGCCCGCTGTTACAGGCTTCAATGTAATAGAGGTACAACTCTTTGATTTTCTCGTCGGTAATAGAAATGCAGCCCGATGATTCGCATGCGCCATGAATAAAAATCAGGTTGCCAAGTCTCCCTTTCACACCGAGAATGCTGTCGGAAGCATTCGGGTAGTTGATTTGCATCGACAGGTAATATTTGCTGAACGGGTTTAAATCATTGATATAGTAAAATCCCTCGGGCACCTGCAAATCGCCTGAGCGCCGTTTTGGCCCGATGTTTCCTGAAATCTCGCAGATTGGAAACTCTTTAATCAGTTTAAAATGTGCATCAGAGATGTTCTTTGCCCAGAGTTCAATTACTTTTTCTGTTTTGAAAGCGCGGAGATAAATTTGCAGGCTGTCGCGGGAGAGTGAATTGTCCACGAGGGTTTTGGTTATTGTTTTTTCTTTTGCGGCATAAGCTTCGCGAACACGCGTAAAATTCAGTTGTTTCGCCTTAAACGATGACGGGTTCATCTCAAAACCCATGAATATGAACGGTAAGAGGAGTATGATAAGTCTCATTAATCAATTGCAATTGGTCGGGCGAAAATAATTGAAAACCATTAATTCCTGCAATCTGAAACAGCAGACTTGAAGAAAATGAAGTTAAAAATTAAATATCGATAAAAACAAAACCTGCAACCTGTTGTTTTTCTGATAATAACAGATATGCCACAATTATGAAACGAATGATTTTCCTGATTCTTTTTCTTTTAACCGGAGTTTTAGCCCACGCGCAAAAAAACAATCCTAACTACGATGAGGCATTGGCAAAAAAATTGGGTGCCGATGAATATGGGATGAAAAACTATGTTTTGGTGATTCTGAAAACCGGTGAAAACAAAACCACCGACAAAGAGGAACTGAACAAACTTTTTCGCGGACACATGGAAAACATCCAGCGGTTGGTTGACGAGGGAAAACTGATTGTGGCCGGACCGTTTGGCACAAACGATAAAACCTGGCGCGGACTTTTCATTCTCGATGTGAAAACTGTTGAAGAAGCCAGCGCATTGGTACAAACCGATCCGGCAGTAAAAGCAAAACTTTTTGATGTGGATTTGGTTCCGTGGTATGGTTCGGCTGCGTTGCCTGAGTATCTTCCGGCTTCGGATAAAATATGGAAAGCTGAACCATGAAAAAAACAACAGTAAGTATGTTGGCAGCCCTTGTTGTGCTGCTTATTGTGAGTATTCAAAATAGTAAGGCACAAACCCAATCCGATGAGTCATATCAATTGTACCTCACGCAAATTGCGGCATCTGAGGCATATTTGCAACTCAATTTGATTAGTACTGCTCAAAATTATCTCGAATCAACCAACGAAAAACACCGCGACATTGAATGGCGGTTTCTGAAAGCAGCGCTTGATCAAAGCCAAAATGCCATCGCCAAACAATCGTCAAATTATTACACTGATGTAAAAATTAGTAGCGATGGAAAAACAGTGGCAGCAGCTTCTTCCGATAGTTTGATCACATTATTTTCTTATCCGGGGTTGAAAAAGGCCGGCGAATTAAAAAGTCACAACTCACCAGTCAGCACGCTCGATTTCAGTGGTAACGGGAAGTTGCTTGTATCCGGGGGTCGCGACCATGCTGTGGTTATGTGGAATATAGAAACAGGAAAGATGGTCTGGAAAAACGACACATCGTTTCTGCAGGGAATCTACCAGGTTCGTTTTAGTCCCGGCGATTCGCTGGTGGGTGTGGTTTCGTGGGAGCGGATTCCCAATCGCCCGCCCGGCATTTTTGGGTTTGCCAAACTTTTAGATGCCAAAGCCGGTAAAGAATTATTACGGGTTGAATTGGACAACCATCCCGCAGCAGGCATCGTTTTTACACCCGACGGAAAAAACATGATTTTATCTTCGTGGGGCGAAATTGCTTATTCATACAACCTTACAACTGGTGGTTTAAACTGGAAGTTCGACCTCTCCGATCCGCAGGAATACAATGCGTTTCATAGTATCGATATCAATCCAGTCGGCGATGTGCTTACCCTTGGCAGTACCGATCACAGGGTTTATCTGCTTAATCCGGAAAGTGGAGAAATATTGCATAAAATCGAACCGTGGCAGGGACACAAAAAAACAATAAAAGCGGTGAAATTTTCTGCCGATGGTCAGTTGCTGGCAACCGCAGGTGAAGACCAGACAATATTTATTTGGAATGCCACCGACTGGTCGAAATTAAATAATCTTAAAGGGCATATCAACACGGTAAACGGATTGGTTTGGACTGGCGACGGAAATATTATTCTTTCGGCATCGCTCGACGGAACGCTCAGGGAGTGGGATGTAAAACAGCCTTTTGAACTGAATTATGAAATTTGCGATTTTGGACCGTGGCAAACGCCATTTTCAAGGGATGGAAAGTATTTCGCAGCTCCATCGTCAGATAAAAAAATGATGGTTTACGAAGTTTCTACAGGCGATACTTTGGTAAATCTGGGTGAACAAAGCGGATTGTGCGGAGTATTTTCAGACGATGAAAAAACGTTGGTAACTTCCAGTTTTGATGGAATTGTCAGAGAATGGGATTTAAAAAGGGGTACCGAAATCAGAGCGCTAAAAGGTCATTCTGCACGTGTTGACGGAATATCGTATCTCAGTAAAAGCCATAAAATTATTTCGGTTGGCGATACAACTTTACGGGTTTGGAATTCATCGGGTAACAGCGAAGAAAAAATTCTGCCGTTTGCCGACTCCCCATTTCGGGCGACAGTTACTTCCGATGAATCAAAAGCAATAGTGGCTTTTAACAGCGGAATGGTAAAAGTATTTGAAACGGTTAACTGGACAGAACTGGCCACGTTTCAATGTGAAACCTCTGTTCAGGAAATGGATGTGAGCACCGACGGGAAAACAATGGCATTTTTTAGTGGAAAGAACATAGAATTATGGAATTTGGAAACTTTTTCAAGGTCAGAAATATTGGCTGGTCATGAAAAATCGGGTTATGGAATCGGATTCTCGCCCGATGGGAAATACCTCATTACAGGTTCTAACGATCAAACCTTTAAATTGTGGAATCTGGAAAAAATGACCTGCACACTAACTTTTCATGGCTACGAAGACACCATATATAATTGCAAAATTCTGTCGGAAAACGAAATTTTTCTTTCGTCATCACAAGGCGGAATCTGGTATTACAGATTCGAATAATCAGATTTTTTATGAAGATTTTCTGTTAGCTCATTTCGGTTTATAAAGCTCGTGTTTAATAACAGGTGAACAGAATATTTCGGAGCTGAAAAATAGGGTAGTACCCATTAATAACCTGTTCCGTATTTTGGTATTGTTGCGAAATAGGCAGTATCTTTAAGGCAGTTTTTGTTTTTAACGGGCGTTACACCAAAAACCATCCGATATGAAGAACCGCATTAAATCAATCATGTTTTCCCTTTTATTTCCACTCAATGTATTTTCGCAAGGAATCGTTATTAACCACAACAGCACCAACATGGCACAAATTCCTGAAACAGCCATTGTAAAAGCCAAACAGGATTTACACATTGCTTATGGCCACACATCACATGGCAGTCAGTTAACCGAAGGAATGACCGGGCTTGTTGCGTTTATGAATGTCAAGGGCTACCCGGAAAACTTGTGTGCCTGGAACAACGGCGGAACCGATGGTGCGCTTGATTTGCATGATTACGCCATGGACGGAGATGTGGGTTATTACCCCGATTGGGTTAATAATACTCGCAGTTACCTGGGAACACCCAATCCGGCAACAGGCAGGGGGTCAGGCTCTCACTCCGATGTAAATGTTATTATCTGGTCGTGGTGCGGACAGGTAAGTTCGAAATATGCTGCCGGAACACTGCAAAGCGAGTACATCAACCCAATGGTGCAATTGGAAAATGATTATCCGGGGGTAAAATTTATTTATATGACTGGTCATCTCGACCATTGGAATGATGCCAACAACAAAGCTGCCAACAGGGCAATCCGCGACTTTTGCATAGCCAACAATAAAATCTTGTACGATTTTGCCGATATCGAAAGCTACGACCCTGATGGCAATTTTTATCAGTATGCCGGCGACGATTGCAGTTATTATTCAGTAAACGGGACCCAGCTTGGCAATTGGGCCGTAAACTGGCAAAACACGCATTCAGTAAATGTCGATTGGTACGATTGTGGCTCGGCACATTCCGAACCGCTCAATGCCAATCGCAAAGCTTATGCAGCCTGGTGGTTGTGGGCAACACTGGCCGGTTGGCAACCAAATACAACGATAATTGATGAAAGCAAAGCACTCGGATTTGAAGTTTTTCCAAATCCGTCGGTGGGTATTTTTAACGTGAGGATAAACCAGAAATTAACAGGCGGCATCACTTTCGCAATTTTTAATATTGCCGGTGTAAGGTTAAATGTGGTAACTAAAAATGAACAGAAAGAATTTGAAATCAATCTTACAGGCCAACCCAAAGGGATTTATTTCTTAAAAATTTCAGGAAAAGGAGCCCATTTTACCGAAAGGCTGGTGGTTCACTGAAAATCTTTTTCCAGGTATTTTCTGAATGTAGCAGCGTTTTTGTTGGCTCCGGCACGTTATATTTCTGAGGTTTTATTTTCCCGCCTCATCTTTCCTTGCTATTTTTGGAAGCTTTTCTAATTGTTAAACAACCAAATTATGAACTTAAAATAACGGGTGGTTTTCGTAATTCTTTTTCTTTCGATAGCGCAAATTTCAGTGGCGCAACGCATTGTGAACGAATTAACCAGTAGCTGAAAATTTTGGAAAGGAGCAAACGAACCAGGTTATCAAACCACACATGGCCGATGTTCAAGTAGAAACAACCATCAGAAATAACAGTGACACAGCTAAGGAATTTGCTGTAAAACAAACTGTGCTGAACAAAGACGGAAATGCTTGTCAGATGGCCGACAACAGGATTGAAATAGAAACCGCAGGCGGAGTTATACTGGCTGCATTGACAATGGAAATCCGCAATCGCTGAACCCGTTTCAGTCAAGCAGTGTTAGCCTGTTTTACGGGAAGGCGATGCTGATTGTAAAGTCAGATGATAAAACCGGATCAGAAAAATTACCGCTGAATCAAAAGATATGAAAACCGCAGAAACAGCGCTCAAAATTTTGTAAAATGAAGCTTGTTTATTTTGAAGATAAAACAATTGGTGAGAAAGATTTTACTGGTAAACCGCCAGAACACGGAGAATATGAGGGTTGCCGGTTTGTCGGGTGCAATTTTTCTGAAGTTGACTTATCAGAGTTTATTTTTTCTGATTGTGTTTTCACCGGCTGCAACCTGAGTGTTGTAAAACTTGAAAAAACCGCGATCCGCAATTGTAAATTCAATGAATGTAAAATACTGGGTGTGAACTTCGAAAACTGCAATCCGTTCGGACTGGCATTCAGTTTTGAGAGTTGTAACCTGGGCAGCGCCTCTTTTTTTGGCAGAAAGATAAAGGGAACCCGTTTCAGAAATACCAATCTTGAGGATGTTGATTTTACCGGGTGCGACATTTCGGGGGCTGTTTTCGAAAACTGCAATTTTAAAGGTGCAACTTTCGACAATACGAATATAGAAAAAGCCGATTTCAGGACAGCCTCATATTATTCCATCAACCCGGAAAAGAATAAAATAAAAAAGGCAAAATTTGCCATGCCCTGGGTTTTGGGGCTGCTTAACGAATACAACATCGAAATAGAAAACTGACATGCAACCTGAAATAAAAAATATCGGTCGCAAAAAATTGCTGGGAATTTGTCTTGAAATGTCGTTAGCTGATAACCGGACGGGCGAATTGTGGCGCAGTTTTATGCCGCGGCTCAGCGAGATTGAAACCCGCGTGGGAACTGAGCTTTATTCACTACAGGTTTACGATGAGGATTACTTTCAACAGTTCAGCCCGAAGAATGAATTTGAAAAATGGGCGCTGGCAGAAGTAAAAAATTTTTCGGTGATTCCCGATGAAATGGAGCCTTTTGAGCTACCCGGTGGATTATACGCCGTGTTTCAGCACAAAGGGATGGATACAGAAATCTTTCAGTACATTTTTTCAGTGTGGTTGCCAGGCTCCGAATTCCAACTCGACGACAGACCACATTTCGAAGTTTTGGGCGAAAAATACAGGCAGGGAAGCCCCGACTCTGAAGAGGAGATTTGGATTCCCGTTTCAAAAAAAGATTGATTCAATTTTATACTTTAGCAAGCGTAATTTAACCTGAACAAAACATGGAGAAAGAGAAAAAAAGAGTCGCGCTTTTGTCGGTTTTTGCAGCTATTTTTTTAACAGGCTTTAAACTGGTGGTTGGAATTGTAACCGGTAGTTTGGGTATTTTGTCGGAAGCGCTGCACTCTGCGCTCGACATGGTGGCCGCGGTAATCACCTATTTTTCAGTTCGGATTTCCGATAAACCAGCCGACAAAGAACATAACTATGGACATGGCAAAATCGAAAATTTTTCAGCCCTGGTTGAAACTATTCTACTGGTTATTACCTGTGCCTGGATTATTTACGAGGCGGTTCACAGACTCACCACCGGCAAAACCGAAATTGAAGTAAGTGTTTGGAGTTATGTAGTGGTAATCAGTTCGATTGTGATTGATATCACACGTTCGAGGGCGCTTTCAAAAGTGGCAAAAAAATACAACAGCCAGGCGCTCGAAGCCGATGCATTGCATTTTTCAACCGATATCTGGAGCTCGACAGTTGTTTTGCTGGGTTTGATTTTTGCCCAGTTCGGAATTTACATGGCCGACTCGGTGGCTGCATTGATGGTGGCGATGATCGTGCTTTTTGTGTCGTATCGTTTGGGAAAAAAAGCCATCGATGTTTTGCTCGACAAAGCCCCGCTCGAAACAATCAGCGAAGTGAAAAGGATTCTGAAAACGTTTCCCGAAGTGAAAGAATTTCACAACCTGAAAGTGCGTACTGCCGGAGCCGATACTTTTATCAAATTCAATATTCATGTTGAACCTGATGCAACGCTGCTGGATGTGCATGAACTGTGCGACAGGATTGAAAAGGAACTTCAGAATCAAATTCCGCGCAGCGAGGTTTATATTCATGCAGAGCCACAGGAGGCTAACCACATCAAAACCGAAACAAGGGATTCGTTCGACATATAAAAATCAAAATATGAAACAGGCAGAAAATATCGACAGTTTTATAGCAGAATTTCCCCCTGAAGTACAGGCTGTTTTGCAGGAATTTCGTGCGCTGGTCCACCGCGAAGCGCCAGGTTGTACCGAAGATATTAAATACGCCATTCCAACTTTTGTGCTGAATGGTAACCTTGTACATTTTTCGGCTTACAAGTCGCACATCGGGTTTTACCCCGGCGCTTCCGGAATTGCGCACTTCGCAGACAGGCTGCAACAATATAAACTTTCAAAAGGAACCGTTCAGTTTCCGCTGGGGCAGCCGCTTCCGTTTGATTTGATTGCCGAAATTGTGCGTTTCAGGGTAGGAGAGAACCTGGTAATGAAAACAAAGAAAAAGTAACATCATGAGCGAAACTTTTGCCTTCGGATTACTGGCTTTTACCTCGCTATTCACACTCATCAATCCGCTGGGGACAATGCCCGTTTTTATGGCGATGACCTCGGAACTTTCGGAAAAAGAACGCAAACGTACCGCCCGGAAAGCTTCGGTTGTGGCATTTTTTACTATCATCGCATTTGCGCTCACCGGTCAGTTGCTTTTTAATTTCTTCGGAATATCGGTGAACAGTTTTCGCGTGGTGGGTGGTGTAATCTTTTTTATCATGGGCATGGACATGTTACAGGCACGGCTTAGCCAGGTAAAAATCCGCGACAACGAAGTAAAAAGCTATGTTTCCGATATTTCCATCACACCACTCGCCATCCCCATGATTTGCGGGCCGGGCGCAATTACAACTGTGATTTTGCTAATGGAAGATGCCAGCACAATTCCCAAAAAACTGACGCTTTTTATGTCAGTATTTCTGATAATGTTGCTGACCTATGTGATTTTATACAGCTCATCGAAACTGATAAAACTGCTGGGGCAAACCGGAATTAACGTGATGATGCGCATTATGGGATTGATTGTGATGGTGATTGCCGTGGAATTCTTTTTCAGCGGACTAAAACCAATCATTCTCGATATGTTTCCGGTAAAATAAAAGATATAATTATGGAAAAAAGAATTACTATAATAACGCTGGGAGTTGCAGATTTGCAGATTTCGGCCAATTTTTATGAAAACATTCTGGGCTGGAAGCGCTCGCCGATGAGCTCTGAAAACATCGTGTTTTTTGAATTGAACGGTGTTTTTCTGTCGTTGTACGAGCGGGTGGCGCTGGCCGAAGATGCCACGGTTGACGCTGCAGGCAGCGGTTTCAAAGGCTTTACACTGGCGCACAACGTGGGCAGCCAAAAGGAGGTTGACGACCTGATAAACGACCTGCGAAACAAAGGCGTCACCATTGTAAAAGAACCGCAAAAGGTTTTCTGGGGAGGGTACAGCAGCTACTTTGCCGACCCCGATGGTAACCTGTGGGAGGTGGCGTTTAACCCGTTTTTATAGGTTCACTCACCCTTCGACTACGCTCCGGGTGATTGTCAGACTGAGCGTAGTCGAAGTCTGTTTTATTAAATGACAAAGATTTTGAAATCAATTCATTTTTCAGATAAATTCAACCATACTGCAAACGGGATAAATCAGTACATTTTAAAATTGCCACTAAGGCACAAAAACACAAAGGTTACGAAGTGTTACTTTTTGATTCTTAGAGACTTAGTGGCAGAAAGATAAATCAGTAGTCATAGTGTATAAATTTATCCCGTTTCATGTATAACTAAAAATTACCACTGTTTTATGAGAAAAGCCAACCAGGAAATCACCGACCCAAAAATCCTTGAAGACATTTTGCAGAAAGCCACAATTATCAGACTGGCAATGATTGACAACGGAATGCCCTATTTGCTACCCTTTAATTTCGGGTACAACGAAAACTGTATTTATATTCACTCAGCACCGGCCGGGAAAAAGTTAGAAGTTTTGCGCCGAAACCCGCAGGTTTGTTTTGAAGTGGAAGACGAAACCGCCACCGTTAAAGGCGATATTGCCTGCCGCTGGAGCGCCATCTACCGTAGCATAATCGGCTATGGAAAAGTGGAGTTTGTAATCGGTTTCGACAAAAAACAACAGGCGCTCGATATCATCATGCAACAACACGGCGCACCTGCCAACATGGAGTTCGACCCCAAAGAAGTGGAGTTTGTTGTGGTGCTGAAACTGAAAATTGATTCGATGACCGGCAAACAATCATCAAATTGGAACCGGTTGCGGGGAGGAGAAAAAGGTTGAAGATTTTTTTTGTTGTCATGGTTTGAAAGTTAAGCGAAACAGGAGATTAGCCATGTTGGATTTGATGAAGGCAAGTAATTGTAACTACAACGCTTTGTTGTATTTTACCCCCAAATTAAAAGAAATATTTCCCCGTTTTTCGCCTCAAATGCTTAATTTACAGCCAAAATCAAATCATCTGATAAAACCGCGATTATGAAAAAAAACATCAAAAAAACAGTTGATTCTTGTGTTTGGATTTTTTATGTTGTTAGCGCTGGGCTGGTTTGTTTTCAGCGTGTATGGCGATGTAAAAGCTGTGCAGACACTTTTCTGGCCTTCGACTGAGGGAACTGTTATTTCGGCTGAGGTGGCAATTGTGCACAGTTCAAAAGGAGCATCAAAATCAAAACCTGTTATCAGGTATTCGTTTGCTGATGACGGCGTTGAATACGAGTCAGACCGCTACAGTTCAACCATAGCCAGAGGTTCTTCGTTTTGGGCAAAAGAAGTGATTGACAAGCATCCTACAGGTTCTTCAATCACTGTGTATTACAATTCTGAAAATTCGGCAAAATCGGTGTTAGACAGAGGTTTTCAAAAAGACGATTTGTGGATGACTCTTTTATCGCTGGCGATTTTTATACTGCTTTTTTATGCTTTACGGCGGCAACTGAAAGAAGTAAAAAGAATTAGTTGAACAGAAAGCTTCTTTTGCTTCATCAGGGTTTTAAAAACTTTTTATTAAATCAATTAATTTCGTTCGTCGGTAATGGTGTTGCTGTAAACCGAAAAATCGAATTTGGCGACATTATCAGCGATTTTTGAAATGATGTTTTTAGCTGTTTCTGGTTTGATTTTATCTAAAAGCGTGATTTTGAGTATTCTGTTTTCGTTGAATGAGAAAAACCGCGCATCTGTTGAATATTCAGTTTTGCCGGTCGGTCCGGTTATTTCGTTTACACATGCTTTTGTTTCTGTCCATATTTTGAGTGTTCCTCTAGCAAAATCTTCTGTTTTTCCAGCGTTTCCGTCATTTAAGAAGCTTTTTTTGTCCTGATCGGCAACTTTCATATCCTTCATCATTTGCAGCGTGAACTTGCCGGTTTCGTCGTTGGCGTTGTGCCAGGTAACTTCAATTTTCAGTTCTCCGAAACTCACTTCATTAGAGCATGCATCCAAATATTTAATCCCTGCGGTAATGGTAACATTTACCGACGACCCGATTCCTCCCACCGTTTTATTCACACTGCTTCGCTGGTCAACCAAATCCATCGGGACCAATTGATTGAGGGCTTTTGTAACCTGGGCCTGTATTTTTATACCTGCCGAAATAACCAGTAATAATGTTAAAAATGTCTTGACTTTCATTGTATTGTATTTAATAATTGTTTTTATTTCCCCTTCTTGATCAATCCGGCAATTTTGTTCCAGTCGAACTGGTTAACCAGCAGCTGCGAGTAAAAGGGATGCCCATTGTTTTTGTAGGATTCTTCCATTTGTGCATCGTCCATTTGCGGATACCAGAAAGTCATAAACTGAATGTCTGAAGTTGGCCGGGTGCGATCCCAGTAATCTGGGTTGAACTTCCTAAGCGGATATCCCTTCTCAGTACCAATAAGTCCATCTTTTTTGCCGTTGAAACGAAAAACCAGGTTCGATTCATGTCCCATATAAGCCTGTGAATTCATCTCTTCCAGCGGAATATTTGCTATTTCTTTTTTCAATTCCTGTAGCAAAAGCTGATCGATTTCGAATTTCTGATACAGTGAATAATACTCAAGATAAAGATCGGCGAGTTCTTTTACAGTAACCGGAAGCCAGTACAAAGGCCTGTCGGGGTCGTAAATAATAACATGGTGGGGGTAAGCGTTTTCGGCTTCGCGATAAAGATCAACACCCGGTGTGATTTGTTTTACAAATTCGAATACAGGGAAAACTCCATTTATTTTCAGGGCTGCAACATTGATGGCTTTTTCGAGTGCCGGATTATCCTTTGATTCGTCGAAATACGCGAAATTTTTATTGGTCGGATGGCCTAATTCAGTATTATTTATATCAAAAGAATAATGCGGTGGCTCGATAGTCCATTTGCCACCGTTGATAAAAAACAACTGGAAATCGAAATTCAGCTCAGTACGTAAGCCGTAATTGTAATTTTGCATTTTGTAATATTTATCCCAACTACCATATGTAGTGGCCACCAGATCAAATCCTTTTGGATTTGCCAACATAGGAACATTCTGGTGAAACCATTCAGCGAGTGAAGCCATCGTCTTTTTGAATACGATATATTCTGCTTCGGTACTGGTAACGTTATTGAGGTAAGTCCATTTGCCGGGCTTTTCGGGAAGATAATCTGATGGTTTTTGGGCTGTGGCTGAATATGATAAAATGAAAATTATTGTAATAATGGCCAGTTGCTTTGTCATAATGATAATTTTTAAAACTGTTATTTTTTGATTTTCTTTAAGTTGAGTTCAATATTTAGTTTTTAGAGAGTCAACTGTTATTTTTTCAACCGACTGAAAGATTTCCATTCCGATGGTTACCGATTCAGGGCATTTTCCCATTTTACTGAGAAAAGTATTTCCTGTCTCGTCA
>DYSZ01000164.1 GCA_020726265.1 Draconibacterium orientale | reverse complement strand
TTGCACTAAATTATCAAGAATATTCCCGGTGAATTTTGAGGTCAGCATACTTTTTCCGACGGTGCCTGAAGTGACGTACAAAAAGTCGCCCCGTTCCAGCGCTTCTTTTGCTGAAAATGGGTGAAACCTAAAACAGAAACCCCAGCGGTTGCCGCGTTGTTCCACTTTCAGTAAAATGGTGTTTGTGCCTTTACTCAGAAAAACCGGAACCTGGTCGGCATCATGTTTCAGTCCTCTCTCTGATTGATAGTCCCAAACCTGTTGTCCGTTCACCCATAGCCGGCCTCCGTCGTTTGTGCCGAGTGATGCCAGCCAGATTCCTTCTTCACTGCAGCTCACTTCGGTGTAAGCATACGCTAGCGCCGGAGCCATTTTTGAAACTTCTTTTACAAGATCGATTTCCGATTCTCCCACCAAAACCTGCTTCCAGTGCAGGATGCCTGTTTTCAGTTTCACAGCATCGCCGGCTTTTACTTTCAGGTTGGTTTCACCTCCGGCTTTTGCCAGGTAATCAGTGTCAAATCCGGGATAATGAAAACCCGATTTTGAAATATCCTCATGTTCTTTTAACGGCATGGGGCCTAGCAGCAACCATTGTTTTACCCATTGTCTGGGAACAACTTCCTGCTGAAATGTATTCTGGCTTTTTAACTCGCAGTAGGCGAACAGCAGGACAAACAACAAAACAGAGCGGCTCATAACAGCAGGTTTTAAAGTTTTTGATTTTCAGCTTTTTTAATTTCGGTATCCTGAATTCCTTTTACCTGGTGGGTGGTGATTTCGGTTACATTTCTCAGGATAAAAGTCGGAGAGTCTTCACCTTTTTGCGCATCGATGTGCGAAAAGGAGGCGTTGTGAACATCAGCAAGAACAAAAGCCGGGCGTTCATCGCGGTTAAGCGTTTGAAGTACCACATCGTTCACACGTAAATTTTTTATATGCCGGAAATACATTCCGTAAGCCGGCAGCGAGTGCCAGCGGTAGGGGTCGGGATACATATCGATATTCTCGGCTACTTCCTTGTCAATGGCTTCCTTTGGTCCACCTCCACGATAAACAATCCGGATATTGCTCAGTGTGAGGTCTTCGATATAATAACCCGGAATTCCCATTACCATTCCGGCACCGGCTTCGGGGAATTTGGGGCGGCCACCCACATCGTAAACAATAATATTGCTGAGTGTGATTCGTCTGCAAACACCAACCGGTGTACCTTCGGGACCACGCATCCGTGCATTAAGCCTGATAAAAAAAGGCGTGTCGGTGATGTCGCGCATCGTAATGTTGCTGATTACTATATCTTCGATAATTCCACCATCAGCGGTTTCGATGGCCAGTCCGCGTGAATGTTCAAAAACACAGTTGGAAACCGTGATGTTTTTAAATCCGCCATTTGATTCAGTGCCCAGTTTTAACCTGCCGGTGATGCTGTGTTTGGCATTCGGGTCTTCATCTTTGAATTCTGTTTTGAAAGTTCCATCCATCAAAGTACCGTGGTCGTAACCATACACATGGCAGTTGGTGATGGTCACATTTTCGGTGGCACGGGCGTATCCCAGCCCGAATGACGATTTCAGACAAAGCCCGTCGTCGGTGGGCGAGTTAATGTTGCAGTTCGAAATTCGTACGTTTTTACAGCAGTCAATATCGAAAGCATCGCGGTCGGCATCGGCGCGCACATTGTCAATGGTCAGGTTATCGACACCAGTGGCCAGAATACAAAAATGGCCGCCATGCAAAATGGAAATATCGCGGATGGTAACATTGAAACAGTTTTTCAAACCGATGGCTTTGTTGCCCGAGCCTTTAATGTCGGGTTTGTCGTAGGTGTACAAACCTTTTCCCCAAATCATTCCCTGTCCGGTGATGGCTATATCGCGCAGACTGTCGCCGTAAATCAGGCTGTTTCTCCAGTAGCTGTGCCCAAAATCCTGAAACTTTTTATACCAGGCATCTTCTTCGGGGAGGTCGTAACCAATGCCGTTTTTTTCCTGATCGCCAATCAAAACAGCACCGTTGTCAAGGTGAAGTGTGATCTTGCTTTTCAGCCGAATGGTAAACGAAAGATAATCACCCGCCGGAAAATAGACAGTTCCACCTCCATTTTTAGCTGCCGTTTCGATAGCCGTGTTGATGGCTTTTGTATTGTTGGTTAAGCCATCGCCTTTGGCACCATAATCGAGAATGTTATAGAATATTTCACCAGCATTTATTGCAAGTGTTGAAACGAAGAACAGAGTAATTATGAGTGAAAGTTTGACCAGTTTCATGTTTAAAGTTTTTGAACGAATCATTTTTGAAATGGCACAGATAAACTGATTTCCGAAGTGTTTACGAAAGCCAGATATACAAAAAGAGTGTAACCGCTGAAAGCAAAGCGAGATGCAGCCGCCAGTCGGTAATTCCTTCGAATTTTGCAACTCCTTTTGAATAGTTAATCGTAGTTTTTTCGAGCTTTTCGGGTGCTGTTTTTTCGGTAAATGCCGAAACAGCAAACAAAACCCCTGTAATCAGAATTTCGGCCCACAATCCGCGGTAACCAAAGTTGAGCGTAAGTTTATGGTGAAGAAACGGAAACAGTTGTTTTCCTGTTTCGGGACCCAAAAGCTGGTCGGTGACAAATAAAGTGGCAAGAACAATTCCAACCAAAACCGAAACAGCAGCGCCTTTCAATGTTACCTTTTTACTGACAATTCCGAAGAAAATAGCCGGAAATACAGGAATTACAAGATAAGCCGAAATGGTTTGCAGGTATTTGTACAAACCTTCTTCGTTTTTATAAACCAGGTAAGCAGCCGCAAAACCAAGTATGGTAACCAGCACGATGATGTACCTGCCCAGCCTGACCTGTTTTTTCTCGTGGATATCGGGACGGAATTCGACAATAAAATCGCGTACAACAAGCGTTGAAACCGAGTTCAAAACTGCAATCAGCGAGGTAATGAGCGCTGCCATCAGCGAAGCGAGCAACAATCCTCGCAACCCGGTTGGGAGGAGTTTATTCAGCAGTAAAACAAAGGTTTGTTTTGTCTCTTCACCCTGCAACTCGTTGGGGAAAAGTGCAAAAGCAATAACACCGGGCAAAGCAAAAATAAATAAGGGTAACAGTTTCAGCAAAACGGCAAACATGGCGCCCCAGCGTGCCTGTTTCAGGTTGGGCGCTGCCAGTGCACGCTGTACGTTCACCTGGTCGATGCCCCAGTAAAAAATTCCGGCATAAAATGCGGTTGCAAGTATCCCCCAAAACGGGTAAACCGGGTCGTTGTAAGGTTTGGCAATGCTCATCATTTCGGGCACCTTTGCATTCAATCCTTCCCAGCCACCCACCTTATCAAGTCCGATAAAAAGCATTACCGATGCACCAAAAATCATAATAATTACCTGAATTGCATCGGTGTAAGCCACCGCAGTAAAACCACCAATGATGGTAAAAATGGCGACTGCTATTCCTATAAAAATTACTGTTGCCATGATATTCCAGCCCAGTATGCCGTTTAATACAAGCGCCCCGGCAAACAGGGTAAACGCCAGTTTTGTCATTACGCTAATTATCAGCATCAATCCTGAGAAGAAAGTACGGGCGCGCCGGTTGTATCTTATTTCGAGAAATTCGGGAATGGTGAATATTTTGTTTTTTATGTAATAGGGGAAAAGGATTGCGCAGGCAAAACCAAGAGTGATGGCTGTAGTTAATTCCACCGAGCCCGCCGAAAGTCCGTAACGGTACGAATCGCCTGAAAGACCTACCAAATGTTCGGCTCCAATGTTGGTGGCAAAAATGGATGCACCAACGATGGGCCATTTAATTGACCTTCCGCCAAGGAAAAAGTTGGAACTGCTCTGACCGGCTTTTTTGCGCCAGGCCATGTACAAGCCAAAAGAAAGGCTTCCGCCAATTACAATGGTGAAAATGAGCCAGTCTAATGATGTAAGAGTTAAATTCATAGTTTGTGTATTAGTTTAATTTAAAAGAAAATATCCAATAATGAATACTCAATATTCAATTCTCATTTTGGGAGCTTGGATTTTGCTGTTTGACTGCTTTTTGCAAAAATCGCAATTAACTCTTCATTTTCTGAATATACGGGTGAAACAATTTGTGCATCAACCAACGGCTTTCTGATTATTATTTTCAGGCAAACTCTTGTTTCTCTCAACTCTTTCAATACCACCTGAATTTTATGAATGAAATCCTTTTGTGATTCAGCAGATTGTACTTCGCAATAATTCAATGCAGGGGAACTGCCACTTCTGATTAATTGTCCTGCCAGATGATTTGCAAGTCTCGTATTTGGTAATAGTTCAACAATTTGATCAATTTTCAGGACAAAATCAATCAGCCGATCTTCTAAATCATAAGTTCTGTTAATCATTTAGTTCGAATTTAATTGTTTATATATTAATGATTTACCAATTCGATATTCTTAGTTTTGATAATTCAATATTGGAAATTATTAATCCGGTCTTTATTCTTTTCTAAAAGTTGATCCAAACGGATAATGCTTTGAACCATCGAACGAACTGTGTGGTAATTGATTTTCCACGAGTGGCCCATGTGTGTCCAGATGGGTTCGCCACGGCGCGTTAACAGCGGAAACCATTCGCCCACGCCTTTATTGATAACCTTGTCGAATACAAACCGGTGCACGTTTTTGTAGGCATCCCAGTATTTTTCGTCGCCAAAAAGAAGGCAGGCATCCAAAACACCAATCAGCACTTCGGCTTGCTGCCAGAATTCTTTTTCCTTGTCGTAAACACCGCCTGAATGAGGCCCTTCTACATAGACACCTCCGTATTCGGGGTCGATTCCGTTGTTAATGGTGTGGTCGAAAATAATGCGGAAAGTATCGGCATAAACTTCTGGATTTATTTTCAGAACATCGAGTGCATGAATCAGCAGCCAAGCAAACTCGGCATTGTGACCAAAACAGGTATTGTCGGTGGCGTTCCCTTTTTGTCCTTCTTCCGAAAAACGATCCCAGCCCCAAATGATATCAAATTTAATTTGCGGAGCGATACTCCAGTCTTTGTAAAACTGCGGGATTCCGGTTTTGTAAACCGGATGGTTAATGCGGTTCAGCAACAAATCAATGTCTTCGAGCAGTTTGCGGCGGTGTACTTCTTCGCCCGAACATTCGTAAAGCGAGGTAAATGCTTCCATCAGGTGCATGTGCACATCCAGTGTTTTGCGGTCGCCGCCCTGCGAGCCCGGGGCAGCCAGCACCCAGTCGCGGCTGAACATTTCGAAATAACCACCATAATAAGTATCGGCACAGTATTTCTGCACCAGGTCGAAAGTTTTGCGGGCATATTCGATTCCGCGTTTATCGCCGGTTGCCAAGGTGTATTCGCTCAGCGAGTAAATGGCAAAACTCAGACCGTACAATATTTTTTTGTCGATTTTAACTTCGCCTTTGCGGTTCATCATCCAGTAAAAACCGCCGAGCTCAGCATCCCACATTTTATTGATTATGAAATCGGCGCCATGTTTTGCCAGTTCTGCCAGTTCTCCATTCCCGTAACCGGCGCGGTGAGCCGACGAAACCGTATATAAACAGCGGGTTTGTGCAATCAGCGATTTTTCGTCTTCGCCGGTGTCGTTTCCATTTACATCGAAATGCGTGAGGTAGCCCCCGTTTTTTTCGTCTTTCATGCGGGTGGTCCAAAAGGGTAACAGTTCGCCGGTAAGGTGATTAAATGCTTCGTTGCGGAAGGATTTTAATTCAGTTTTGTTCATCAGAAAAGTAATTTTCAGTAAATAATTTTAGTGAACACACAATCGTCTTTATAACGGAATGAAAATAAGAATATATCCTAGTCTTGTCAATCAATTATCTTGTCTAAAAGATATAGATTGTTTGCATAAACACCATCAAAAGCAAAATATTTGAAAGAAATAGCCAAAAGGCGGGGCAGCATCAATTGGTTTGGTCAAGTTTTTGTAAAGTCGGTTGTGAGACGTATTTACGGCCGTCGTTCTCTGAATCCGATCAAAAAAAGCTCACTTTAAAATGAGTTTCGCACTGTTTTTGAAATCAAATTAAAATAGGTTTGATTTTTACATTTATTTTTTATCTTTAGACCCCGTTTTAAGGGTAAAAAATCGAAACAAAAACTATAAAAGATCAAAAAAATGGAATTGAAGAAAACACAAAAAGCAGATATTGAAAACAAAAAGCAATTGTATTTCATAATCGGGCTTGTATTTGCACTCGGAGTAGTGCTTGTGGGTTTTGAGTGGACTTCAAAGCCAGATAAGGCAAACTCTCTTGGTAGTGTTTCTGCCGTGGCTGTTGAAGAGGAAATCATTCCTATCACTCGTGAAATGGAGGTGAAACCACCACCACCTCCTCCTCCTAAAGTGATTGAAGTTTTGAACATTGTTGACGACGATGTTAAAATTGATGATGAACTTGAAATTGAAGACTCAGAAGCCGATGATAAAACACTGATTGATATTGCTCCGGTTGTTTCTGCCAAAGAAGAAGAAGAAGAAGAAACTGCAGAAGTTTTTTTCATCGTTGAAGACATGCCCGAATTTCCGGGTGGAGAAATGGCACTGCGTGCTTTTATAGGCAATGCAATTAAATACCCTGTTATTGCTCAGGAAAATGGTATTCAGGGTAAAGTTTACGTAACATTTGTTGTGGGAAAAGACGGTTCGGTCAACAATGCGGTTATTGCCCGTGGTGTTGATGCATCACTCGACAAAGAAGCACTTCGCGTGGTGAACACGCTTCCGAAATGGAAACCAGGCAAACAACGTGGTAAACCGGTAAACGTTTCATATACTGTACCAATTAATTTCCAGTTGCAGTAAACGATTAAAAACGATATTTTTGCACTCCTGATCCGGAAACGGGTCGGGAGTTTTTATTTTATCTTGTAAAAATGATTGAAACAGCACCAAATATTGAGAAAGCAGTTCTGGTTGGGTTAATAAATGGCTCTCAGGATGAGAAAAAGGCCAGGGAATATCTTGATGAGCTTGAATTTCTGACAGATACTGCAGGGGCAACTGTACTTAAAAAGTTTATGCAAAAACTCGAATATCCGAATACTGCAACTTTTGTAGGCAGTGGAAAACTTCAGGAAATTGGTGATTATATGAAAATGATGGAAGTAGACACCATTATTTTTGACGATGAATTGACGCCTTCCCAGTTGCGAAATATTGAACGCGCACTCGAATGTAAAGTGCTCGATCGCACCAACCTGATTCTCGATATTTTTGCCAAAAGGGCACAAACCGCTCATGCCAAAACTCAGGTCGAACTGGCGCAATACCAATATTTATTGCCCCGCTTAACCCGCATGTGGACACACCTTGAAAGGCAACGCGGTGGAATTGGGATGCGTGGCCCCGGTGAAGCACAAATTGAAACCGACCGCCGGATAATACTTGATAAGATTGCGCTGTTAAAAGAAAAGCTGAAAAAGATTGATATGCAGAAATCCATTCAGCGTAAAAACCGTGGGAAACTGGTTCGGGTGGCGTTGGTTGGTTACACTAATGTGGGCAAATCAACCATCATGAATATGATTGCAAAATCCGAAGTTTTTGCCGAAAACAAACTTTTCGCAACGCTCGATACCACCGTCAGAAAAGTAGTAATCGCAAACCTGCCCTTTTTGCTGGCCGATACAGTAGGTTTTATCAGAAAGCTGCCGCACGGTTTGGTAGAGTCGTTTAAATCAACACTCGACGAAGTTCGTGAAGCCGACATTCTTTTACACAT
>DYSZ01000002.1 GCA_020726265.1 Draconibacterium orientale | reverse complement strand
CATCTCTTTCAAAGTCGATTTTTACCAGTTCGAGGTTTTCTTTTGATTTGCTGACCAGCGAGTTAAACACAACCACAGGCACTTTTTTATCGAAAAGATTAAGGTCTCCGGGCAATTGCAAACGGTTGTCGATAACGAGCCGGAGTGGATTTTTGCCTGCACAGTGGCGCACCGTGAGCGAAGGGTTATCTTTCAGCGCTGTGTTTGTTCCCACCAGAATGGCATCTTCAGCAGCGCGCATTTCGTGAACTTTTACAAGCGCTTTTTGCCCGGTTATCCACGAAGGCTGACCAAACTCACGGCTTGTGCGCGGAAAGTCGATAAAACCGTCGGTGGTTTCGGCCCATTTCAGAAAAATATAAGGCCTTTTCTTTTCGTGAAAAGTATAAAAGCGTTTGTTCAGTTCGCGGCATTCGTTTTCCAAAATGCCGGTGGTTACTTCAATCCCCGCATTTCTCATGCGTTCAATGCCCTTTCCGGCCACTTTTTCGTTCGAATCAATTGCCCCGATTACCACTTTTGGGATTTTCATCCTGATAATCAAGTCAGAACAAGGCGGTGTTAATCCAAAATGCGCACAGGGTTCGAGCGAAACATAAATCATACTTTCTTTTAAAAGCTCTTTTTCAGCAACAGAATTGATGGCATTAACCTCGGCGTGTGCCTGTCCGTGCTTTTCGTGAAACCCTTTACCAATTACCTGAGCGTTGTGCACAATAACGCAACCCACCATCGGGTTGGGCGAAACTGAACCGGCTCCTTTCTGTGCCAGTTCGAGACACTGTTGCATGTACATTTCGTGCTGATTCATCAGGCTAAAAAAGTATAAATTTACCCCGTCAAAAGTAATAAATGCAAGGTACCATTCAATATATAAAAACCGAATTGGCCGGACTTTACCCCGAAACTGAAACCGAAGGTTTGATACGGTTGATTTTTGAAGCGGTTTGCGGGTGGAGTTTCACGATGCAGCAAATCAGCAAATCGGAAATTATCGGGTCTGAAGAATCGGATAAAATTAAATTGATTGTAGCCCGGCTAAAACAATTTGAACCCATTCAATACATTTTGGGTGAAACTTATTTTTTCGGATTGCAACTGAAAGTTACCCCAGCCGTTTTGATTCCGCGACCAGAAACAGAGGAACTTGTTGATTTGATAATCAAGGAAAACAGCGACAGAAACTTCACTATTCTGGACATCGGAACCGGCAGCGGTTGTATTGCCATCGCACTAAAAAGCCATTTGAAAAATGTAATCATTTCAGGGGTCGATATTTCGGGAAAAGCGCTGGAAATTGCGCGCGAAAATGGCACTTTAAACAGGTTGGATATTCAATTTTTTCAGGCTGACATTTTGAACTGGCAAAAATTCGACTGGCCGGTTTTTGATGTCATTGTTAGTAACCCGCCTTATGTAACCGAATCGGAGAAAAAGCTGATGTACAAAAATGTGCTTGACTTTGAACCGTTGAACGCCTTGTTTGTGGAAGATAACGACCCGTTGCTTTTTTACCGTTCCATTGCACAGTTTGCCCTGGAAAAACTCAACCCGAATGGCAAAATTTATTTTGAAATCAATGAAAATTTTGGCTCCGAAACCAAAAATATGCTTGCCGCTTTTGGCTTTGTAAAAATTGATATTGTAACTGATATTCACGGAAAAAACAGGTTTGTAAAAGCAATCCGGCCGGCTTTATGAACCATCAGTTTTCAATCTCAACACTTTCAGATTCAGAGTGCAAACTGTTTTAAATCGTTTTTTTCTATCTTGCAATCTGTTTGAACCAACAAAAAGTAAATGAGAAAAACCTTCATTTTCCTTCTGTTCATCTTGAATATTATGACTGTAGCTGCCTTATTGGTGAGTTACCTTGCAGTTTTTATTGCACCCGACAAACTTTGGCTTCCGGCTATTTTTGGGTTGGCTTACCCGTTTATTCTTTGGGCCAACCTGCTTTTTGTTGCTTTCTGGATTTTTATAAAACCACGTATTTTGTTGCTTTCTCTGGTTGCAATTCTTTTGGGAGGAGTTTTTGTCAACCGCTATTTTCAGTTAACCGGAAAATCAACCAGCGATGAAGGGATTCGTGTTGTATCGTACAATGTGATGCTTTTTGGTGGCGAAAAAGGTTCGAACCAGCGGTCAAATGCTAACAAAATTGTGGACTATCTGAACCAGCAAAATGCCGACATCATTTGCCTTCAGGATGTACAACTCGGGAGGAACAACGCTTTCAACGCTGCCAATGCGGTGAAGGAACTCAAAACCATTGAACATTACCATTTTGGCCGTTCGAGCGTAACTTACGGTGTGGTTACTTTTACCCGCTACCCTATTCTGAAAATGGGCGAAATCAGAACTAAGAATTCAAGTAATATTGCGATTTACACCGATGTTCTGATTGATTCAGACACGGTTCGGATTTTCAACATCCACCTGCAATCGTACAAAATCGACCCGCGAAAATATGCGATTATCGAATCGCCTGGAATTGATGACGAACGAGACCTGAAAGAGATGCGCGAAATTGGGTCGAAGTTGAAAAGGGCGTTTCAGTTCAGGGCCGGACAAGTACGCGAAATCAGTGATTTTATTGAACAAACGCCTTACCCGGTGATTATTTGCGGCGATTTTAATGATACGCCGGTTTCGTATGCTTATCAACAGATTTTAGGAAACCGCAACGATGCTTTTGTAAAAGCAGGGAGTGGGTTCGGTCGTACTTACATTGGAAAACTACCGTCGTTCCGTATTGATAATATTTTTTACAGCAACGACTTTAAAGCTTACAATTTCAAAACCGCTAACTTCCGCATGTCAGACCATTTGCCGGTTTCGTGTAAACTAATCAAAAAATAAATCTATTTCGAAAGAAGTGATTGTGCTGTTTCGCGGTCTTTTTCCAATTGAGCAGCTAACCGATGCATGTCGCTGAATTTCTGTTCATCCCTGATTTTACCTACAAATCGGAGCGTGATTTCCTGTCCGTAAATATCGCCGTCAAAATCAAAAATGTTTACTTCAATGCTTCGGTTGTCGGCATTGTTATTAAAAGTAGGACGTGTTCCAATATTCAGCATTCCGTTGTATTCGCCCTGTTTCAGCCTTACTTTTACTGCATAAACACCATAACCCGGAATGATTTTGTATTTATCAGATGATTCGATGTTTGCTGTCGGAAAGCCAAGTTTGCGGCCCAATTGGTTCCCACTTACCACAGTTCCATGCAAAGTAAACGGGTAACCCAGAAACTGGTTGGCTTTTTGTATATCGCCATTTTCAAGAGCATTCCTGATTTTCGTTGAACTTACACTGTCGGCTTCAACAAGCAAAGCATCCAGCTTTTCTATGTGAAAGTGATATTTATCGGCACATTTTTGCAGGTACTCAAACCCTCCTTCACGATTTCTCCCAAATTTATGGTCATAACCCACAACCAGACAATGCGTTCTCAGCTTTTCCACAAGGATTTTCTCCACAAATTCATGATAGGTGAAATTGGCAAAATCGCGGTTAAATGGGTAAATAATCAGGTGGTCGATCCCGAACTTTTCAAGTAATTCAGTTTTTTCTTTAAGTGTTGTAAGCAAACGAAGGCTTGTTTCGTCGGGCGAAGTGACAAGCCTCGGGTGGGTGTGAAAAGTAAAAATAACCGATTCGCCATTGTGTTGCCACGCAAAATCGCGCAACCGCGCAATCACTTTCTGGTGCCCGAGATGAATACCATCAAAAGTGCCGATGGTTACCACCGGTCGTTTCACCTGAAACTGGTTTAAATCGGTATAAATTTTCACCTTTTCTGAACTGTTTAAAAAACTGGGTTTGCTTGTATCTCGCCGGTTGTAAAAGTACAAAAATCGCACACACACAAAGTTCTTAATTTTTGTTATTTTCTGTGATACAGTTTCTGTTGTAGCGGAAAATGTTAATTTTACCGCCTCTAAAAAATTACAGTATGATTTTCAGGCGAATGATGTTTTTTCTTTTGGCAGCGCTGGTAGTTGCCGGGGGTTGTAAAAAAGAGAATCAATTTACAATACAAGGGAAAATTACTCATGCCGGTAGCGATACCATTTACCTTGAAGAGCTACAGGTTTCGACTGTTAAACCCGTTGCAAAAGTTAAAATTAACGGCAATGGTGAGTTTAAACTTAAAGGAAATACCACCATTCCAACATTTTACCTGCTTAAACTTGCCAATCATAATTTTATCACATTGTTAGTAGATTCAGTTGATAATGTGCACATTGAGGCTGATGCAGCCAACTTCGGAAAGGAATACGTGGTTGAAGGCTCACTGGGGTCGATACAGGTTAAGGAACTTACCGAGACTTTAAATCGTACCGAATATAAACTTGATTCATTGCGATCGTTAAACACACTTTCACAGGGGAGTTCGGATTATGAGCTATTGAAAGAACGCTGGAATCAGGAGTACACAAAAATAATTGATGACCAGAACCTGTACTCAGTTAACTTTGTATTGAAAAACCCTTTTTCGATGGCCAGTGTTTATGCGCTTTATCAAAAATACAAAGATGGCAGTTATGTAATAAAAGACCTGCAAACCATGCGCACGGCTGCTTCGGCACTCAATGCCATTTATCCGAACTCGGTAATGGTGAAGGCGCTTTACGAAAATACACTACAATACCTGCGCGAACAGAAAGCTGCAGAGATGAAACAACTTGTTGCCGAACACGGCATCAACAGTCCTGAAATTGAACTTCCAGATATCAATAACCGCAAAGTGGCGCTTTCATCGCTGCGCGGTAAAGTTGTTTTGCTTCATTTCTGGGCTGCTGAAGATGCAGGTTCGCGACTGTTAAATCCGCTGCTTGTTGATGCTTATGCAAAATATCATTCAAAAGGATTTGAAATTTACCAGGTAAATGTGGGTAACAGCCGGAGCGAATGGCTCGATGCTATCGATACCGATGGATTGAAATGGATAAACGTGGGCGACCTGAATGGCAGCAATGATGCTGTGCTCAACTATAATATCCAGTCAATTCCGTACAATTATCTGCTCAACCGCGATGGAGCAATTGTTGCCAAAAATCTCACGGGTTCTGCTCTCGACAAGGCGCTTTCAACGACAATGACGAAATAAAAAACATTTTTATAGTCAGCAATTAAAATCCAGTTTTGTCAACAAAAGGAAAAATATATTTTGTTTCCGACGTGCACCTGGGCGCGCCGGCTATGAATAACAACCACGAACGTGAACTGCTCTTCGCACGCTGGCTCGATGAAATTTCAGCCGATGTGAGCGAATTGTACCTATTAGGCGACATCTTTGACTTCTGGTGGGAATACAAAAAGGTTGTACCCCGTGGCTTTACGAGGATTCTGGGACGTATTGCCAATCTTACTGACCGCGGTATCCCGGTTCATTTTTTCACTGGCAACCACGACTTATGGGTTTTTGATTATTTGCCCGCGGAAACAGGTGTGATACTTCACAAAAATGAATTTATCACCACGTTGAATGGAAAGAAATTCTTCATGGCACATGGCGATGGCCTTGATGAAACAGATAAAGGATATATCAGGCTAAAAAAGATATTTACGAACCGCCGGCTGCAATGGTGGTTTTCGAGGCTACATCCCAATTTTGCACTACATGTTGCACACCAGTGGTCGAAAAAAAGCCGTACTTCGAAAATGGGTTTCGAAAAAGAATTTAAAGTTAAAAATGAAGGAATGTTCCGCTTTGCCACCGAATTTTTACAGCAGGAACAAATTGATTACTTTATTTTTGGCCACCGTCATCAGGTTGCGAATGTTGATATCAATGAAAATTCGAGATTTATCCTGCTGGGCGACTGGATAAGGCACTTCACCTACGGAGTGCTGGACGGTCAGAATTTCGAAATTAAAAAATATGATAGATTAGCATGAAGTTGATAAGTTTTTAAAGAATGAGCAAGGAAAAATACACACGGATTATTGGAACCGGAAGCTATCTTCCACCGGTTGTGATTAAGAATGATTACTTTTTAAATCACGAATTTTACGAAGCCTCGAAGAAAAAAGTAGAAAAAAGCAACGAAGAGATTATAAACAAATTTTATGAAATCACCAATATTGCCGAACGTCGCTATGTTGCTGATGGTCAGGTAACTTCGGACATCGCAACTTATGCTGTTACTGATGCCTGCGAATCGGCCGGAGTTTCAATGGAAAGCCTCGAATTTATTATTGTATGCCACAATTTTGGTGATATCCGCGAAGGAAATGTACGGATGGATGCTCTGCCAGCCTTGTCGAATAAGGTAAAAATGAAGCTCAACATTAAAAACCCGGCGTGTATTTGCCACGATGTAATTTCAGGATGCCCAGGCTGGACCCAGGGAATGATTATTGCTGATGCTTATATAAAAAGCGGTTTCATGAAACGTGGTGTGGTTGTAGGTGCCGATGTGCTTTCGCGTATCTCCGACCCGCACGACCGCGACTCGATGATTTATGCCGATGGCGCTGGTGCAACCATTGTTGAAGTAATTGAAAGCGACGCGCCAACCGGAATCATTTCTCATGCAAGCCGCTCCGATTCCGCTCAACATGCTTCGCTCCTCATGCTTGGTGGTTCAAATAACCCCGTTTTTAAGGGCAACGACCAGTTTATTAAAATGACAGGGCACAAATTGTATGTATATGCCATCAGTACTGTGCCACAGGTTGTTAAGGAAAGTCTCGATAAGGCAGGACTTCACCTCACCGATATTAAAAAGGTGTTTATTCACCAGGCCAACGAAAAAATGGACGAAGTGATTCTCAACAATGTGTACAAACTGTATGGAGAATCAGGCAATGTTATGGAAATTATGCCGATGAGTATCAGCAAATTAGGCAACTCTTCCACAGCTACCGTACCTACATTGCTCGACCTTGTGATAAAACAGAAAATGAATGGCCACCGCGTTGAGAAAGGCGATTATATTGTGCTTTGCTCGGTTGGCGCCGGAATGAACATCAACTCCATTGTGTACAAGTGGGAATAGTTTGGTTGTCCAACATAAATATTTAAATACCATTTGTATAAAAATGTATCTGTTTTTCGATACTGAAACAACAGGGTTACCAAAAAACTGGAAAGCTCCGGTAACTGACCTGAACAACTGGCCAAGATTAGTACAACTCGCTTATCTTCTTTATGATAGCGACGGAACCAGAATTTCCGATGGCAATTTCATTATAAAACCTGATGGTTTTACGATTCCTGCCGATGTTTCGCGAATCCACGGAATTACTCATGAAAGGGCAATAATTGAAGGCCAACCTTTACATACGGTACTTGAGCATTTTAACCTTTTAATTGAGCAGGCAAACTTCCTAGTTGCCCACAATATGTCGTTCGATGAAAAAATTGTAGGTTGCGAATTTTTGCGAAATGGAATGAAAAACAGCATTCCGGCAAAAAACAGAATTTGCACCATGGAAAGAACCACTAATTTTTGTGGCCTCCCGGGTCCGTATGGTTATAAATGGCCAAAACTTTCTGAACTGCACTACAAACTTTTCAAAACAAATTTTGAAGAAGCACACAATGCTGCCGTCGATATTTCGGCAACAGCAAGGTGTTTTTGGGAACTTAAAAGGCTGGGAAAAATTTAACACAATGTTTTTGAAAGTTTCTGGCTTATGGTTTCTGGCTGCTCACAAAAGGGAAACACGACACGTGCAATAGAAAACATATTTGCACGTGTCGTGTTTTTATCCATATATTTGCACGTATAATATTTACAAAAAAAATTATGGATTATGAATGCCAAGTTGACATTAACAATAGAGCATACAATAATTGAAAAGGCTAAAAAGTATGCGAACAACAAAGGTCGCAGTTTATCGGGTATTATAGAAAACTACTTAAAGGCAATCACAAATGAAAATAAACTTGAAAAGGTTGAGTTAACACCGATTGTAAAATCATTAAAGGGTTCATTTCAAGCACCAAAAGATGTGGATTACAAAAAAGAACTTGCTAAAAGCCTTACAAAAAAATATCTGTAACAAATGAACCGGGTATTGATTGACACAGATGTTATTCTGGATTTCCTTTTTGACAAAAAGCCATTCTCAGAAAATGCGGCAAAAGTGCTGGCACTCTGTGAATCAAAAGAAATTACAGGCTTTATCACTTCAGTAATTATCAGTAATGTATATTATCTTTTGCGGCAAACAGCAACCCATGAAAAAGTGATTGAAAAGCTAACCCAGCTTATTTCAATACTTGACGTTCTGACTACCGATAAAAACACTATCATTCAGGCATTAAACTCTGATTTCAGAGATTTTGAGGACGCATTACAAAATTTTTCAGCCGAATTGAACGGGCAGATTGATTTGATTATCACCCGGAATGTCAAAGACTTTAAAAACAGCAAGATTGGCGTTATGACCCCCGGAAATTTCGTTAAAACAATCATTTCGGATATCTGATTAAAATTACCTCCTCATTCATCCTGCAAACTTTAAATGGACAAACTTAAAACTTTAAACTCTGAACTTTTCCTTGTACATTTGCACCTCAATTTTTACAAACAGTTTTATGGAAATTGCGAGCAAGTACAATCCCGCTGCGGTTGAAAATAAATGGTATAAATACTGGATGGACAACAAATTTTTCCATTCGGTACCCGACGAACGTGAACCTTATACCATCGTAATTCCGCCACCCAATGTAACTGGTGTTTTACACATGGGGCACATGCTCAACAATACCATTCAGGACATTCTTGTACGCCGCGCCCGAATGACAGGCAAAAATGCCTGCTGGGTTCCGGGAACCGACCACGCTTCGATTGCTACTGAGGCCAAAGTAGTTGATAAACTCCGTAAAGCCGGAATTGATAAATACGACCTTTCGAGGGAAGAATTTCTGAAACATGCATGGGACTGGACCGACAAACATGGTGGAATTATTCTCGAACAGCTTAAAAAACTGGGTGCTTCGTGCGATTGGGACAGAACCGCCTTCACCATGGACGAACCGCGCAGCGAATCGGTTATTAAAGTTTTTGTTGATTTGTACAACAAAGGACTTGTTTACCGAGGCGTACGAATGGTAAATTGGGACCCGGCTGCCAAAACTGCTTTGTCGGATGAAGAGGTGATTTACCGGGAAGTTCAATCAAAATTGTATTATCTGAAATATAAAATAGAAGCCCCCCTTAATCCCCCCGTGGGGGGGAAACTAAACCCACAATACAAGACAGCGCGAAAAACGGAGTATGAGTTATTAAAAAAGAATGCAAAAGAATTACGTCGTTTTTCAACAGAGGCTGAAAATGTTTTGTGGGAAATGCTTCGTTCTAATAAATTGGGGGAAAAGTTCAGACGACAACACATTATCAATGATATTATTGTAGATTTTGTTTGCCTTTCTAAAAGCCTTGTTATAGAAGTTGATGGTGGCTATCACAATCAACCTGAAATTCAGGAATTAGACAAAATCAAAACTGATATTCTAACTGAATTAGGTTACCGGATTTTGCGTTTTACGAATGAAGAAGTAATTGGCAATATTGAAGCAGTATTACAATCCATCGAAGATGCTCTAAACTCTCCCCCTTCGAGGGAGTTGGAGGGGGCTTTTGTTACGATAGCAACCACGCGTCCGGAAACGATTTTAGGAGATACTGCGGTTTGTGTAAATCCTGCTGACCCTCGCTTCAAACATCTTGTCGGAAAAAGAGTTCTGGTTCCACTCATTAATCGTTCAATTCCAATTATTGAAGACGATTATGTGGATATGGAATTTGGAACCGGCTGTCTGAAAATTACGCCGGCACACGACATTAACGATTATGAAATAGGGATGCGGCACAACCTCCCTTCAATCGATATTTTTAACGACGACGGAACTCTCAGCGAAAAAGCCGGTCTTTTTATTGGAAAAGACCGGTTTGATGTACGTGACGAAATCATTCCCGAACTTGAAAAAGCGGGGAACATTGCCAAAATTGAAGACTACAACAACAAAGTTGGGTACTCTGAAAGAACTCATATTCCGATTGAACCCAAACTTTCGGCACAGTGGTTTCTGAAAATGGAAGAACTGGTGAAACCAGCCCTTGAAAATGTGATGAATGACACCATCAAATTTCATCCGCCCAAATTCAAAAATATTTACAACCACTGGATGAGCAACGTAAAAGACTGGTGCATCAGCCGCCAGTTGTGGTGGGGCCACCAGATTCCGGTTTGGTATATTGAAAGCCTCTCCCCGGCCCTCTCCAAAGGAGAGGGAGAAAAGAACTACGGATTTGTGGTTGCTGAAAATGAAGAAGAGGCTCGAAAATTGGTAATAGCAAAACACCCCTCCCTCGGAGGGGATGGGGAAGGCTTTTCCCTTAAACAGGATGAAGATGCGCTTGACACCTGGTTTTCAAGCTGGCTGTGGCCGATTTCAGTTTTCGACGGAATCCGTAAACCCGATAACGACGAAATAAAATACTACTACCCCACTACTGATTTGGTGACAGCACCCGACATCATCTTTTTTTGGGTGGCGAGAATGATTATTGCAGGGTATGAATACAGGAATGAACTGCCCTACAAAAACGTCTATTTCACAGGAATGGTGCGCGATGCACAGAGACGTAAAATGTCGAAATCACTTGGCAACTCCCCCGACCCGCTCGACCTGATTGAAAAATACGGCGCCGACGGTGTCCGTGTGGGAATGTTGCTTTGTTCACCTGCCGGTGGCGATTTGTTGTTCGACGAAAGTCTGCCGCAGCAGGGTTCAGGGTTTGCCACAAAAATCTGGAATGCTTTCCGGCTTGTAAAAAACTGGGAAGTAGATTCAAATTTCGAACAACCTGAACACTCAAAATTAGCCATCGAATGGTTCAAAAATAAGTTGGGCGAAGTGATTACTACACTTGATGAACAGTTTACACAATTCCGTATTTCTGAAGCGTTGATGACTGTTTACACCACTGTTCGCGACGAATTTTCAGGGTGGTTACTCGAAGTTGTAAAACCCGCCTATCAGCAGCCAATTGATACAAAAACATACAACGAGCTGGTTGAACTTTTCGACCAGATGTTGCGGCTGATGCACCCGTTTATGCCGTTTATCACCGAGGAAATCTGGCAGATGTTAACTGAAAGAAAGGCTGGTGAAAGTATTATGATTTGCCAAATGCCAAAAGCTGAAAAATATGATACTGAATTAATTGCTTCCTTTGAAAATGTAAAGGAAGCCATTTCGGGAATCCGCAAAATCCGCACAGACAAAAACATTGCTCAAAAGGAAACGCTGGAACTGAAAGTTCAGCAGGGTGACAAAGGTTTTGAAGCACAGTTTAACAGTGTGGTGATAAAAATGGGCAATCTTTCGTCGCTCGAAATGGTGACAGAAGAGGTAAAAGGCGCAGCTTCGTTCCTTGTAAAATCGACCAACTTCTTTGTTCCGCTGGGTAGTTTTATCGATGTTGAGGAAGAAGTGAAAAAGCTTGAAGAAGAATTAAAATACACCCGAGGATTTTTGGACTCAGTTATGAAAAAACTCAGTAACGAACGTTTTGTCAGTAGCGCACCTGCAGCCGTTGTTGCCACCGAACGCGCCAAACAAGCCGACGCAGAAGCAAAGATAAAAGTGATTGAAGAGCGGATTGCGGGGTTGAAATAGGAAGAGGTTGTCGTTGTTGTCGGGTTGTCATGGTTGTCAAGTTCGAAGAAAGGCGCTTAGCGGGTTGAAACTGCTTAGCGCCTTTTTGCATTACCACTGTCATAACCTCTTAAATCATGTTAAACTCTCTGTTAAAATATCCAAATCAATCAATTCAGATTATAAAACTGTATAAATTTGATTTTCTTTAGATTAGAACGTTGGAAACATCAGACTAAAATCAAATGAGACTCAAAAAAGCAGCAATAAACATTTTCCTTGTTTCCGTAATACACATTTTGTCCGTTGGATTAATACGGGCACAAACCGAGTCTCAACTTCGGGCTACGGAAAAGGATTCAACCAAAATTAAAACGACTGATTTATTCAAAGCACTTCAGCCAACAGAAAATCTGAATCTGAAGCTTACCAATCAATTTAACACTGCTTTCCCCGAATTTAAAAACCAGATTCCTGTTTTCCAATTTCAGCAACCTGTTTCAAAATCCGCATTTTCATTCAACCAAAAATATACTGAAATAAACATGAGCGGTTTGGGAACATCGCAATGGTTTAACAACCAACTACAGCTGAAAGCTGGCGAAAAAATCACTTTGGGCTTAGAAGGTGGTCTCGCCATTCAAAACACAGTTCTCAATCCCTGGGTTCCAAATTATCAATATTCGCTGGGAGTTTGTGTCGAATTTGCCATCACCCACAACCTGAATGCCCACGTTTTCGGGCGTTATGTGGCTTCACCGTTTAACAAACCCAATGATTATTTCGATGCATTTATGTACAACAATTCACTGTTTCTCCAATCGGGAACGGGCGCCGGGATTAAAACCAGCATGAAAAACAGGCTCATCGATTTTCAGATTATGTCGGGCTACGACCATCAACTGAAGATGATGAACAATTTCAATTCAAAACTCCGGATTGAATTTTAACGGCCAAAGCTGCCGTACAATTTCTTTAATCATCTTAAATCATGTTAAAATGTGTATTACATAATAGGACCGAAGACTTCAGACCAAACTTTTCCCTATTTTTGACATATATCGAACACATTAACATGAAGATATTTACCAGCATCACTTTTCTTTTTTTGATTTTCGCGATACTCAAAGTTGCAGCGCAGGATGAAGAAATTGATCCTGTGCTCATTAAAATTAAAGCCAATATTTTAAGTCTTGCTGACAGTGTGCCGGTTCCGTATGCCAACGTGCTGAACCTGCGTACCCACAGCGGAACCATCACCAACAACGGCGGTTATTTTACCCTTGAAATGTTAAATATTGACAGCCTGATAATTACATCAATTGGATTTCAAAAAAGTGTACTGAAAGTACCGGCGAACTATTCGGGCTACTCAACACTTAATTTTTATATTCAACCGGTGAGTTATGGTTTGGGCGAAGTAAAAGTGGATGGTGAAAAACCAAAAGTGGACCTTGGGTTTGAAACCGGCCGGCCAACCGAATTAGCACCCGAACTGAGAGGTGATGCTTTTAACGACGCACCGCCGGTGCTCGCTGCTTTCTTTAACCCTATTTCGTATTGGCAATATTATTTAAGCAAAAAGGAAAAAAGGAAACGTGAGGTACGAAAAGAAATGGTAGTACAGAAAAACTGGGAAATGCATTCACAAAACTACAACAAAGACAAAGTGATGATGCTCACAGGGTTGAATGAATCTGCAGCCGATTCGTTTATGGTGTGGTTTAACAGTCAGGACGTTTTGCCTTACTTGTCGTCAGAATATGAGGTACGTGCAACAGTTATTGAGTTCCTTCATTATTACCAGATCGAAAAGACACAACAAGCCTCTCCGCTGCCCTCTCCAAAATAAGCCTCCCTTATTCACTCCGAAGGAGGGAAATAAAAAAGTTCCAAACTTATGTTGACGTAAGTTTGGAACTTTTTCTTACTCCCTCTCCTTTGGAGAGGGCTGGGGAGAGGCTTCCTTTACAATTCCCTCACTTTCAGGTTGCGCCATTTCACTTTAATACCACCACCATCGTGAATCTGTAATGCAATCGCACCTTTTCCATCTGCAATTTTATCGTCGGTAATTTCAACCATCAGCTGACCATTAAGCCAGGTAGTAACACGGCCGCCTTCAGCCCTGATTTTCATTTTGTTCCATTCTCCCATTTTCAGGATGTTTTCTTTCTCATCGGGAATCTGTACCAGCCAGCCACGACCGTACGATTCGTAAATTCCACCGGTGTCGTGGTTTGGCGGAGCTACTTCAACCTGCCAGCCACTTACTTTTGTACCTTCGAAAGTAGAACGGAAAAAAACGCCGCTGTTTCCGTTCGCTTCCTGCAAAAATTCAACTTCAACTTCAAAATTATCGTAGAATTTTTCAGTCGAAAGATAACCATAACCTTTGTCAGGACCACTTTCACAAATCAACAAACCTTCTTCCACGTACCATTTTTCGGTACCGTGAATTACCCAGCCATCGAGATTTTTACCATTGAAAATCGATTTGCCGTCTTTCTTCCCGGCAAAACAAGTTGCTGAAAATACAAGCAACAAAGTCAATGCTGATATAATCTTCATCTTACAAATTTTTAGGTTTTTTGATTTAAAGGAACCGAAGATACAAAACTCACAATCAGCTGACAAGAATATTCATCAGAAAAAACCAGATGAATTAAAAATAAACCTCAACTGTAACACTATCGCGGTCGAAACCTTTTGATTTAAGGATTTCCATGGCATCGAAAATCATATCACTGTTGCCGCACAGGTAAAAACAGGTGTTTTTTACGAAGTCAGTTTTTTTCAGGTAATCAGTTAAACGACCATAGAAATCACCCTTTTCGTCGCGCGAGGTACAAACAGTTACCCGGCTGCGTTCGTATTCGCCAATTTCGTAAGCTTCGTTAAGGTAACGCACACCGTGAATTAAGTGGTAATTTAAACCCGGATTGGTTTTTACCATACTGTGAAACGGGGCAATTCCAGTGCCGCTGGCAATAAAAATATGCTGGTGTGTATCGCGTTTCTTTTCGTCGAGCCCAAATTTCCCGAAAGACCCGTGAACTTCAACCAAATCGCCGGTTCTAAGGTGTTTAAGTTTAGGGGAAAAATACCCGCCTTCTACTTCTTTCACCAGAATTTCAAGGCTTTCACCTTCCTCCGCACTGTAAATCGAATATTCACGACTTTGGTAATCGCCCATAATCGATAAAGAAATGTGCTGGCCAGCTTCAAATTTAAAGCGGCTTTTTGGCAATGAAAGCACAAAGGTATTTTCAGTTAAACTCCTGAGTTCAGTAACTTTATAATAGTGAGTATCAATATGTAAATCGGGTTTCATATCAACGTTCATGGTGTATTATTGTAAATTAAGTGGCAAAATTAATGCTTTATTTATAATCAGACATTTAAGTCTCTTATTAAATATCTTTCTTTCCGAGAATTAACCCAGTATTAATACAATTGTTCAGTTCTTCCTGTTTGCTTTTTTCAACCCACGATAGAAAAACCTGATAATGCTAAAATTCCCAGGTTATAGTTTCAGATAAAAATCGCGGGCAAGTATTTTAAATTCAGTTGAATACTCCTTCCTGGAGTTGTCGTAAACAGAAATCTCATTTTCAATAAATGGAGATTTTTGACGTCCAAATTCCATCAGAATCCTGTTTTGTTCTTTGCCGGAAAATGGCTTCACGCCAGTTACCCGATTCAAATATAACCGTTGTTTCTGCGCCAGCGCAATAAATCCTGAAGCTTCAGACGATGGTAAGATGAGTGATAATCGGCCCCGAATAGTTAGTAGCTTACAAGCTCCGCTAATAATATCGGTAAAAGGCAACAAATCGTTGTGCCTGGCTATTAACAAATCAGGATTTGTGCTTTTTTCGCTATTCGAAAAAAACGGGGGATTTGAAATAATTAAATCAAACCGCAATTCAGTAGTGGCAACAAACTGCTGAAAGGAAACCGGAAGGATTGAAATTCTGTCGTTCCATTTCGATTGCTTCACATTCTGAAGAGCTTCTTCAGCGGCTTTATTTTCGATTTCAATTCCGGTGATTGAGGCGTTACATCGTTGCGCCAACATAAGTGCGATAAGACCGGTTCCTGTTCCAATATCTAAAACTGTGTTTACATTTTCAACGTTGCCCCAGGCGCCAAGCAAAACCCCGTCGGTGTTCACTTTCATGGCAGCGTGGTGCTGTTCGATGCGGAATTGCTTGAATTGAAAATATTTGTTGTGGCTCATTACATTACAAACCGTTTAATTCCGTTTTTTAATAACGTAACATTAAAATTAAAAAGCAAACCCAGTTTAAAGTGACCAAATTTCAGATAAGTAAGAACCTGTGCCATATGAACATCAGTAAATGAATCAACAGTTTTCAATTCTATAACAACTTTATTCTCAATTAATAAATCAATTCTGTATCCCTGGTCAAGTTTTATATCCTTGTAAATTACGGGAAGTGGTTTTTCCTTTTCCACTTTCAGACCTGCTGTAATCAATTCGTAATACAAACATTCTTTGTAGGCTGATTCCAATAACCCCGGACCAAGTTCCTTATGAATTTCGATAGCTTTTCCGATAATCAGATTGGACAATTCATTCTCATTCATATCACTTTGTGTTTTTTGTGAATACTTTGTGAACCTTTGTGTGACTTTAAAATTACACAAAGTTGCACTAAGAAAGCACTAAGAAACTCAAAGATTTTGTTCAGAATTTCTCAAAAACCCCGAGGCCGAACAAAGCAAAATCGTATTTCACCGGGTCTTCGTTATCGAATTTACGCAGTTGGCAGGTAACTTCTTCCACGGCTTTCCAGTCGTTCGAGCGACGGGTTAACAGCCCAAGTCTGCGCGCAACATTTCCTGTGTGCACATCGAGTGGCAGCATGAGTGCCGATGCAGGAATTCCGTTCCACAAACCAAAATCGATTTTGCTTTTATCGCTTCTGACCATCCATCGTAAAAACAAATTCAGTCGTTTTGCCGCTGCATCCTTTTCCACATTCGAAACATGACGGCGGGTACGTTCTCCTCCAATTTCAAAAAACCTGGTAAAAAACCCGGCAAACGCAGCTTTTACTGTGTGGTCATTTTCAAAACCATCCTGAAAAACAGCCTGCAATCCGCCACAATTTTTATAGATATTTTGCAACGACCTCACAAAGAAGATACAATCATCGCCATTGAAAGTGCGATGTACAAATCGTTGCAGCGTTTTCAACTCTTGCTCAGAAGCGTTCAGTACAAAATCATGTGGTTGTTCATCCATCAGCAAAACAAGTTTTCTGGCATTTTTTATTATCGACAGCCGGTTTCCCCAGGCAATTGTAGCTGTTAAAAAACCGGCAATTTCAACATCTTCCTTTTGGGTAAACAACCGTGGAATCTGAATCGGGTCAGATTCGATAAAAAAGGGTTGGTTGTATTGAACAACTTTTTCGTCTAAAAAGGATTTCAAATCGGGAAGGAAGAAGTTGTTGTTGGTCATTGATGCTGGATGCTTCTGGATGATGGATTCTTGATTCTGGATGTTTTTAGATATTTGATACTTGATTTTTCAGATGCCGGATCAGTGTTGACAGCTAAATAGTCAATCGTAAATCCGTAAATCGTAAATTTTAATTCTCGCACTCACGCATTAAGCCAAAATGCCATCTTTGATGTGAAAAATCCGGTCGGAGCGGTCGGCAAATCCATCGTCGTGTGTTACAATAATAAAAGTTTGTCCGAAATCGTCGCGCAACCTGAAAAGCAGTTCATGAAGTTCATTCCGGTTTTCAGAATCGAGATTACCCGATGGTTCATCGGCCAGAACCACTGCTGGTGAATTGATAAGTGCACGGGCAACAGCCACTCGTTGACGCTCTCCGCCCGAAAGTTCAGAGGGTTTGTGGTCTTTTCGTTGCGATAAACCAAGGTAGCCAAAAAGCTCGAGCGCCCTTTTTTCGGCTTCTATTTTCGACTTTTTAGCGATGTAAGCCGGAATGCAAACATTTTCGAGTGCCGTAAACTCTGGCAATAAATGGTGAAACTGAAATACAAATCCGATTTGCCGGTTACGGAAAGCTGAAATTTCCTTGTCGGAAAATGAGGCAATATTCTGATTATCAAAAAGTATTCTGCCGCTGTCGGGCTTACTTAATGTACCCAGAATTTGCAGTAAAGTGGTTTTTCCGGCACCGCTGGCACCCACAATTGAATGGATTTTACCCTTTTCAATTTGCAGGTCGATTCCTTTGAGTACCTGTAAAGTACCAAACGACTTTGTTATCTTTTCAGCTGTTATCAATGGGTAATCATTAAACTTTGACCGATTCTGAGCAGGCAAAACCGTTTCTAATCCTGAAAATTATCGGAAATACCTTTTTTAATTTCGCTTGTTTCCTTGTCAACTGTTGACGATACTTCGTTGATGTCTTTTTTTATGTCGGAAGTATGCTCGTTTATTTCGCGTTGAATTTCGTTTGAAGCCTTTTTAAATTCGTACATGGCTTTTCCCACTGTTTTGGCGATACCCGGAATGGCGTCGGCCCCGAAAAAAAGCAGGGCGAGCATCATCACCAAAATAATTTCACCCCCACTTATGAATAATAGATTGTTTATCATCGCTGCTTTTTTAAAACTCACAAATATACAAATTGAGCGTTTGCATGGTTAGAAACCGAACATTAAATCTGTTTACTGATCCAATCACAGTAAGTCGTTCATTTGCACAAGCAAAACCGAACTCTTACTCCGTTTTAAAACGATAAATTCGTAATCGTCAATCTGAATTCGCTCCCTTACATTGGGGATTTTGCCAAATTTGAAAATCAGGAAACCCGCAAGTGTTTCGTATTTTTTGTCCTTGCTAACCGGGTGAGGCAGCATTTCGTTAATATCGTCAATCGATGCCGATGCCATTACCTGATATATTTTCTCGGCAGTTTTTTCAACAAACGGGATTTCATTATCGAATTCATCCTGAATTTCGCCGACCAACTCTTCAAGAATATCTTCCATCGTAATGATTCCCTCAGTTCCGCCGTACTCATTCACCACAAGTGCCATTTGCTGGTGCCTCACCTGGAATTCATTCAACAATTTTCCAATATTTTTCGAATCAGGAACAATAATCATGGCTCTTATCAGGTCGCGAATATCAGGTTTATCTGTTTTCAATGCTGCAATCAACACATCTTTAAGGTAAACAACTCCAAGAATATTATCAATATTTCCGTCGTAAACCGGGATACGGGAATAGCTTTCCCCGATAATTTTCTCAAGTGTTTTAGTCCCGAAACTGTTAACATCTACGGCAAAAACCTGAATGCGCGGAACCATAATCTGCTTTACTGTTTGCTCTGAAAAATCAAATGCATTTCTGATGATTTTGTATTCATCCTCGTCAATCCTTCCACTTTGCTGTCCCTGTTCCACAAGGTATTTCAGCTCTTCGCTTGAATGAATTTCGGAACCGTGAACCGATGATATTCCGATACTTTTCAGCAACAGGTTGGCAATTCCGTTTAACAACCATATAAACGGGCGGAAAACAAAAAAGAAAAACTGTAATGGGTAAGCGATAAAAAGGGTAACTTTTTCAGGACGCTGAATGGCCATTGATTTTGGTGCAAGCTCACCAAAAACAATGTGTAAAATGGTGATGATGACAAATGCCACAGGCAATGCAATCTGATGGGCAAGTTCTGCGGTAAGTTCAACACCAACCACATTCATTAAGTTGATAATAATTTTCGAAACAACAGGTTCACCAATCCAACCGAGTCCAAGACTTGCCAGTGTGATACCCAGTTGGGTGGCTGCAAGGTATCCGTCGAGATGCGAAACAATGTGTTTGGCAAGTACAGCAACCCCAACTCCCTCTTTCACTTTTACCTCAATCTGCGACGAACGAACCTTTACGATTGCGAACTCGGCGGCAACAAAGAAGCCGTTTAACGAAACCAGAACGAGAGTAATTAAAATATCGGTAAACATGATATCATATAATTTTACGATACAAATTTATTTGTTTTCGTTGAATTGCTTTTTGTAAAACTTCAGCATGATTAAACCAAAAATCAGGGCTGTCCAAAACGAAAACAACGAGTATAATAATGCGGGTTTTGCCATTTCCTGGTTATGCAATAATGTTCCGGCAATAAGCAAAGCCAGTGTTGTATTGTGCAACGCAACTTCAATGGCAATTGTAAATGCATCGCGAATCCACAGTTTTGCAACTTTGCCGATAAAAATACTGAAGACAAAACAAACCACATTGAAAATAAAAACGTAAGGGAAGATGCTCCACATTTCGTGGAAGGTAATTCCTGAACCGCCATGTTCGTCGCCGGCAAAAAACTTGATGAGGTAAACTAATGCAAGCAACATAATCATCATGTATTTAACCGGTTTTTGCATCACATCGGCGGCAGCTGGTTTAAAAGTACGAACCATTACGCCAATGAAAGCTGGGAACAATGTTATCAGAAACATTTGGGCAACTGACTCAAATATTGGCAAGTGCAATTCGGCTTCGCGACCCATAAAATACCTTAGCGCCAGATTTACAACAAGCGGAATTGTAAAAAGTGTGAGAATACTGTTAATTACAGTTAATGCGATTGACAAAGCTACATTCCCCTTAAAAAGATAGGTAACAAACCCTGAAGTTGTGCCACCCGGACAAACAGCTAGAATCATAATCCCGACTTTAAACTCATTCGGAAGATTTGAGAACAACAGAATGATAAAGGCGACCGCCGGTAAAAACAGCATTTGTGCCCCCAATCCTACAAAAAAAGCTTTTGGGTGCAGTAATACATTTTTGAAATTGGCAAAAGTCAGCGATAGCCCAAGTCCGAACATGATGGCCGCCAACACAATGCTGATGAGAATATCGATATAAGAATGTGAAAGAATTTCCATCAATGCGTCAATTGGTCACAAATATAAAAACATTTCGGTCATCACTGAAGTTCAGACTAAAACTGAACATTTAAACCTCACAAAATTACAATCGAGCAAGAGGAAAATAAAATAGGTTTTTCTCCTATTTCATGTTCCGACCTCTCACACCACCGTGCGTACCGTTCGGTACACGGCGGTTCTTTATTGTACACGATGAACAGTTTTATAGCAATCCGAGCAAAAGACGTAACCCCATTGACGTAACCGGTCATCGGATATGCCTACTTGCAGTATTGGGCTTTGGGCTGTGCGCCAGAAACCTTTCCTTGTATTTGCATATTCCCAAGCTTTTTGTTTTGGAATGCCAAGGTTTATAAGGGTTCGACGTTTCGTCTTGATATTTTTCCATTGTTTCCATATCTGTTTACACCCTCAACCTCCGGGTAGTTGTTGTACTTCGTTTTGTATTGCAAACCCGTCCGGTTGGAAATGCCTGAGGTGGTTCGTGTTCCACGGTTCAGTACTTTGCCGCCAGCATCCTTCAGATTCCACCTCACAATGCACACCCTTGCTCTTGGCTAATGGTTGAACTACCCGACCCCCATAAAGGAATTACTCCTTCAAAATGATAAGCATGTACGGCGCACAATAAAAAAAACCACTCAACGTAACGATGAATGGTTTTATTTCGAGATGATGATTTCTGATTAAGATTCAGCACCTTCTGTTTCCGGAGCTTCGGCAGGTGTTTCAGCCTGTGCTTCAGCTTCTTTTGCTGCTCTGGCTTCGGCAGCCAATTCTGCATTTTTAGCAGCAATAGCAACAGCTTTTTGTTCCTTCACTTTTACTTCGGCAGCCAGCTGTTGTTTTACTTCTTTATCAGCGTCAACAGCTAAACGGTCGATTTTTGCCTGAATTTTGGCATCTTTTTCTGTCATCCATGCGTCGAGGCGTTTTTCAGCTTCAACTGCATCGAATGCACCTTTTTTCACACCACCCATGAGGTGTTTTTTGTAGAGCACACCTTTGTACGACAAAATTGCACGTACAGTGTCGGTTGGTTGTGCGCCTTTTGTAAGCCAATCGTAAGCTTTGTCAAAATCGAGATTTATAGTAGCAGGATTTGAATTCGGATTGTACGTTCCTATTAATTCAATATACCTGCCATCTCGTGGCGCCCTGCTATCTGCCACCACAATGTGGTAGTAGGCATAACGTTTGCGGCCATGCCGCGCTAGTCTCATTTTTACTGACATACTTATTTTTTAAAAATGTGGCGCAAAGATAGAATAAAAAACTGTTTGAGAAATTTTTGGCTGATTATTTTGAAATGTAAACTTAGTTGTGAGAGTAATTCAATTATTCAAAATCTACAATGTCTGTAACTTTTATTCCTAAGGACTGACTGATTTTATATAAAGTTGTAAGAGTCGGATTCGCTCTTCTTGCTTCAATTCTTGACATATTTCCCTTCTCAAAATTGCACATCGCAGCTAAAACTTGTTGTGAGATTCCCTTAGACTCTCTTAAAAGCTTGATACGATTACCAATAATTTTTTGAAGTTCCTCCTTTTTCATCAGTTGTCATTCACGACAACTAAGATTTTGTTTTATATCCGCCCTTCGGTTATCATATATGACAACTAATATAAAATCAACACAAATGAAAAGAATCTTTACAATCTCATTAATTTTCAATTTCAGTTTTATTTTGTTTATTTTCTATGTAATTCATAAAAAAGGCGGTTTAAATTATTTAAAACTCAAATTTAATATCCAATCAAATACGCTGCCGGTTAAAGATTATGGTACTTATTACTATGCTAAAAAAAGCATTTTCGAAATTATGCCCAATGACTCAGCGGAAATCATATTTTTGGGAAACAGTATTACAGACTATTGTGATTGGAATGAACTCTTTGGAAAACAAAATATTAAAAATAGAGGGATTGGTGGTGATGTAATCAATGGTGTTATTGATAGATTAGACGAAGTAACCGAATCAAAGCCGAGTAAGATTTTTCTAATGATTGGAATAAACGATTTGTCAAGAAGAAGAAAGGTTGAGCAAATTTTATCAGATTATAAAAAGCTTATTGAACTTATAATTGAAAAATCACTAGAAACAAATCTATTTATTCAAAGTATTCTACCAACAGATAATCGAGCAAATTTACAAAATACGGATATAGTTTTAATTAATAGTGGATTAGAATCATTAGCTCAGAAATACAATCTTACATTCATTAATCTTTTTGATTTATTGAAAACAGATTTTAATGTGTTAAACAAATCTCTGTCGAATGATGGACTACACCTAAATGGTCAAGGATATTTGATATGGGAAAAGGCAATTCAGCAATACATTCCTTCCTCCGAAGGTGAACCTTTTATTCGCGTGAAATGATCCAAGGGATTGAGCTTAAATTTTTCTATCTCTCTCTCCCCTGGAGAGGACCGGGGAGAGGTTGACAGGCTTTCTACCGTTTTACATACTGCTGTTCGTAATATTTCTGGTAATCGCCCGAGGTTACATTGTTGAGCCAGGCTTCGTTTTCGAGGTACCAATCGATGGTTTTTTCAATGCCTTCCTCAAATTGCAGTGAAGGCTCCCAACCCAGTTCCCTTTTTATTTTTGTGGCATCAATAGCGTAACGCAAATCGTGTCCGGCGCGGTCTTTCACATGGTTTATAAGCTTTTCTGATTCTCCTGCCTGACGGCCCAGTTTTTCGTCCATTTTGCGGCACATCAGTTTTATCAGGTCGATGTTTGTCCACTCGTTAAAACCGCCAATGTTGTAAGTTTCGCCAACTTTGCCTCGATGAAAAATCACATCAATAGCGCGTGCATGATCGACTACCCAAAGCCAGTCGCGCACGTTTTCGCCTTTCCCGTAAACAGGCAACGGCATGTTATTTTTGATGTTATGAATAAAAAGCGGGATCAGTTTTTCGGGAAACTGAAACGATCCGTAATTGTTTGAGCAGTTTGAAATCACCGATGGCACACCAAAAGTATCGAGATATGCACGTACAAAATGGTCGGAACTGGCTTTTGATGCTGAATACGGACTGTGCGGGTCATATTTTGTTTCTTCGGTAAACATACCCTCATCGCCCAGCGAGCCATATACCTCATCGGTTGAAATATGGTAGAACTTTTTCCCTTCGAAATTATCCTTCCAGATGGTTTTGGCAGCATTCAGCAGGTTCACAGTACCAATCACATTGGTAAAAACAAACTCAGTGGGGTTCGAAATTGAGCGGTCAACGTGCGATTCGGCAGCAAGATGGACAACCCCGTCGAACTGTTTTTCAGTAAACAGCCGCTGAATAAATTCTCCGTCAACGATATCACCTTTTACAAACTCATAATTGGCCTTATTTTCAACATCGTTTAAGTTGTTCAAATTTCCCGCATAAGTCAGTTTATCGAGGTTAACAATTTTATAATCAGGATATTTATTCACAAACAGCCGCACCACATGCGAACCGATAAATCCGGCACCGCCGGTAATGAGAATAGTTTTCATATTTTACTTATTTAATTCCCCTGACTCTCTTTTCCCAACTCCAGGCCGAAAGCAATGTTTCATCCAGTCCTTTTTCTGCTTTCCAGCCCAGTTCTTCGTTGGCAAAGGAAGTATCGGCCCAAATTTTTTCTACATCGCCGGCGCGTCGGTCAACAATTTCATAGTTCAGTTTAACACCAGTAGCCCTTTCAAAACCCGTGACCACTTCAAGAACTGAAAGTCCGGTTCCGGTACCCAGATTAAACACTTCGTAGTTGGATTTATTTTTCGCTTTCAGCAATCGCTCAATTGCAATAACATGGGCTTTGGCCAGGTCAACCACATTAATATAATCGCGCACAGCCGAACCATCGGGGGTGTTGTAATCATTTCCGAAAACCTTTAATTCGTTGCGCAATCCGGCAGCAGTTTGTGTAATAAACGGCACAAGATTTTGCGGAACACCCAGTGGCAATTCGCCAATCAGCGCCGAAGAATGTGCTCCAACCGGATTAAAGTAGCGCAATGCAATTCCTTTAATTTGCGGATTTACAGCAATTGTTTCGCGTAAAATATCCTCGCTGATGCGTTTTGTATTTCCATATGGCGACTCGGCATCTTTTCGGGGTGTTTGTTCGGTTACCGGCAGAACATCGGGTTGCCCGTAAACTGTACACGACGACGAAAATACCAGGTTTGAAATACCAAACCTGATCTGATTTTCAAGTATATTCATCAGCGAAACCAAGTTGTTCCGGTAATAATTCAGTGGTTTTTGCACCGATTCGCCAACTGCTTTAAAAGCTGCAAAATGAATAATGGCATCGATGTCATTGTTTCTTGCAAAAAAATCATCGGTCAATATCCTGTCTGCCAGATCAAACTCTTCGAAGGCCGGTTTTAATCCGGTAATTCTTTCGATATTCTCCAATACTTCAATTCCTGAATTAGAAAGATTGTCAACCACAATTACCTCAAATCCAAATTGCTGCAACTCGACCACGGTATGTGACCCGATGTAACCTGTACCACCTGTAACCAAAATTTTTTTTGCCATTGTATAATCAATTTTTACTGAATTGTAAAAGTAATTAAAATTAACCTGACACTTCCATGTTGTATTATTGTTTTCGATGAAGTTATTGTATTTTAATAATGCCAAAACACGATGTTTTTCTACTTTTACAGCAAATCAAAAAAAAACAAAAAGTGGATCTTTCAATTTTTATTACAGCATTATTATCTGATAACCAAACCGTTATCGTGCCTGATTTTGGCGCTTTTGTTTTGGTGTACAAACCAGCAGTGATCAGAGAAAAGGAAATTCTTCCTCCGGGAAAGGAGGTTCGCTTTTTTCACCAGGTGAAAAACAACGATGGGATGCTTGCCATGCACATTGCCCGATCGAAAAAAGTAAGTTACGATGATGCTTTCAAAAAAATTGAAAGGGCTGTTACAAAAATTCTGTACCAGCTCGACAAAGGTGAAACAGTGATTTTTGGAGACCTGGGAGAATTTTCTTACAACGAAAACCACGAAATTACATTCATTTCGTACCATAAAAATCAGTTTGTTCAGGGTGCTGGTTTTGAGCCACTTTCGTTTGAAGACCTAAATGAACAAGAAGAAACTCAGATTGAAAACGAACCTGAAGTAATGGCAAAACCTGCAATTGAAATTGTAAATGAAGTGCAACCTGAGGAACCCCCTGTTTCTGTTCTGCATGAAGAACCCGTTGGGAAACCCATAATTACTGAACCCAACAGCGCCAAAACAACAGTTGTTGAACCAAAGACTGAAGTGGCCGAATTAAAAAAAGAAACGAAAAAAAGCAGAACATGGTTATGGATATTTCTGCTGGTGATTGCCATTTTTGTGGTTTCTTTCCTCATTTTTGAAAACATGAAGAAGACTCCTAAAGACACACCATCTGTCGAAATCAAAACAGAATTAATTCAGCCAGAAGTTATTAACCCTGGCGCAATTCAACCGACTGATACTGTGGCTGTGGAAGTTTCACAAACACAGTCATCCATATCAACACAAAAATATTTCCTGGTAGGTGGGAGTTTTAAAAGCGAGGAAAATGCGCTGAAATTCATTGCCCAGCTAAAAAACAAGGGAATCGAAGGAAGTTTGCTCGGGCAGAAAGGCAAAATTTTTCTTGTCGGCATCGCATCGTATAATACAGAAGAAGAAGCGTTTACCGAACTAAACCGTAGAATGCACGAAAACCCGGATTGGAAACTCTGGGTTTACAAGAAATAACAATCTAATGTCGTTTATCATTTTTATGATGTGCCTAAAATACATTAATAATTCTTCACTTGTAAATCAGCAAACCATACAAAAAAATGAACGTAAAAAAGGACAGCTTTTGAAATAAGACCGAAGTGAAATAAGTTTTTAAAAGTTCACCTTAAATTTTAAATTTATGCCCGACAGTGTTTACAAAATTATCGAATTGGTGGGTAGCAGCTCCGAATCGTGGGAAAAAGCTGCTCAAAACGCCATTGCCGCAGCCGCGAAATCGCTGCGGGAAATGAGAATTGCCGAAGTTAAAAAGATGGACATGCACATCAAAGACGGCAAAATTGAGTTTTACCGTGTAAAACTGAAAGTTTCGTTTAAGTATCTGGGGTAGCCAGCTAACAAAAAGAGGCTGAAATTCAAAATTTCAACCTTTTTTTAGCTGTCATCGGATTAATATCCCCACGATTTCATCACTTTTAAATCTTCTTCCATGCATTCCATCGGAGTTTTACCCTGGTACGATTCCTGTTCAATCACAAAGAGTTTTGTCCCCAAAGCTTTGGCAAGGTCAGTAACTTCTTTCGAGCCAACGAGCCCACTGCCCAGTATTGTGCTTTCAAAACCTTCGCCTTCGCTTGTTTTTATCATGTCTTTGACATGAATTGTTCCATAACGGCCCGGATATTGGGCAATTACATCTTTAGCAAGTGCACCGGCAATGTACATGTTTCCCATATCGAGCTGCATCACCACTTTATCGGCATCTGTATTTTTCATCATCAGATCGAAAACTTTTTCGCCATTCAGTGTAGCACTAAATTCAAAATCGTGGTTGTGGTAACCAAATTGCATCCCCGATTTCTGACACAACTCACCGCATTTATTAAACACTTCCATAAACCGCAACAAATCGTCATAGGTTTGTCTGAGGCTATCGTCAAGCCACGGACTTACCACAAACTGCTGTTCCAGCAGCGCCGCGTCTTCCACTGTTTTTTTCCATACAGCGGTAAAATCGCCGGCGGCAGCATCCCAGTGGTCTTTCCCCAGAACTGTATGCCCTGATGGCATTTTCAATCCCAAATCGCCAAGTACTTTTTTGAATTCTGCGGCCGTCCAACCATAAAATTTGTGATCGACATAATTGGCATGTTCTACATGAGTGTAACCCATTTTGGCCAGTTTGGTAAGCGACCCAAGCGGATCGGCTTGCATTTCGACGCGCACACAATACAATTGCACCGCAGTTAAAAAGTTGGCACCTGGAGCGATTGGGTTACAGGCAATATGCCCGAGCAATGAAATACCAGTCGCAGCAACTGCACCTGTTCTGATAAAATCTCTTCGTGTAGTTTTCATAAGTTTTTAGTTTCGATTCAGATTTTTGATATACCTATTCATTATAAAATTAAAATAAAATCCAAATCATTCTTATTGAATTATGAACTTACTTTTCAATTACTTGTCATTTAGCAATTAAAAAACCTGATCGATAATTTCGGAAAAGAAATTCTGCAATAAAAAATCAGGCTGGCATAACAGAGGAAAACATATTTTTGAATCGTAGATTTTAATATCTTGGCATTGAAAACCAATCAGTAGAAGAAAAATGGAAAAACGAACCAGCTTTATTTTCATGGTTTTTATTTTGACTGCTGCCATCACAACCCAGGCTCAACGCCCCCAGGTTGGTCTGGTACTTAGTGGTGGTGGAGCAAAAGGCATTTCGCATGTGGGCATTTTACAGGCCATCGACAGTGCCGGATTAAAAATCGATTACATTACCGGTACCAGCATGGGCAGTATTGTTGGAGCACTTTATGCCGTTGGGTATTCAGGAAAAGAAATTGAAATAATATCAAACGACCTCGACTGGAATGTTATTTTAAGTAACAAGCCCAGTTATAGCGATATCGCAATCGAAGAAAAAGATGAATATGGCAAATACTCGGTGGAAATAGGTTTAAAAAATATGAAGCCTCAGATTGCTACCGGTTTGATTGAGTCGGAGGAACTCTGGCTGAAATTAAACGAGCTTTTTTTGCCGGTGTACAATGTCAAAGACTTTTCAAAGTTCAATATCCCGTTTAAATGTATTGCCACCGATTTATCCAATGGCAATGCTGTTGTTCTCGACAAAGGCGAAATTGTGACTGCTCTTCGTTCAAGCATGGCGATCCCGAGTGTTTTTACAGCCATAGATTATGACTCCACAAAACTTGTTGATGGCGGAATTATCAGAAATTTTCCGGTTACAGACGTAAATAAAATGGGAGCCGACATTGTGATTGGCGTGAATCTTTTTCTGGGATTACCCGATGTTTCGAAACTAAACAACATTCTGGATGTGTTTTACCAGATTACACAATACCGCGATGCTGAGGATCTTGTAAAGGAAAAAAAACTTTGTAACCTTATTATCGAACCTCCGGTTGAAAATTATAGTGCCGGTAGTTTTGTATCTGTTGATGAGATTATGAAAATCGGGGAAGAAATAGGCAAAAAATATTATCCGTATTTCAAACACCTAGCCGATTCACTTAACGCTATCGAAAAAGTAAAATTCAATCCCGACAATCGGTTGCCTGAGCGTGAGTCGATAATTATTGACGAAATTACTTTCGAAGGACTCGACAAAACAAGCCAAAATCAACTACTTGATAAACTGCAAATTAAAACCGGTGACAGCTACACAGCCGAAGAAATCAACAAAGGGTTCAGAAAGGCATATTCAAGCAGGTATTACGATAAAGTATATTATCATTTATACCCCACCTCCCGCAGACACGCCCGAATGCATTGTATTGTTCAGGAAACACAAATGACGCAGGTAAAAGCCGGACTGTTGTACCATTCTTATGCCGGACCAGCTTTGATTGCAAATGCAACAATCCGGAATTTGCTCCTCAACAAATCGCGTACTTTCGTTAAAGTCGGAGTTGGTGAATACATGGGCATTCAACTCGAACACAACCAGGCTTTTGGCCAAAAAGGAAACCAGTATATCAACGGAATCTTTATCAGCGAAAACCTCCCTTTAAATATGTACGATGGAAGCGAAAAAACATCGGTTTACAACATGCTGAATACAACCGCTGATATGAATTATGCAATTACACTTGAAAACGACTGGCGGATTGCTGTGGGCACAATGTTTCAAAAAGTTTCATTCAACCCAAGTATAGCCGATAACCTAAAAATTAAAGGCAATTCAAAAAATTACCATACCTATTTAAAAACCGAATCAACCACCATCGACAGGCCGTTTTATCCAACAAAAGGTCATGAATTCAGGGCCGAAGCTGGTTTTCTCTGGCACCGCAGAGCAAAAATAGAGATTTACAATTCAGAGAGAACCACTGCTGATGTTTCTGACCTGATTAACGGGCAGCCTGCCTTTTACCGCTTTGCGCTGAATTTTAATAAATATCATTCCTTTAACAAAGGAACAGTTCTTCTTTTCAATCTGCAAACCGGACTTCTGCTTAATTCCCAAAACTTTATTTTTGATAATTTCACAATTGGTGGCATTCAGAAAGTTACAGCAAACCAAATGACCTTTGTCGGACTGAATGATACCCAAATCAACTCTTCTTCAATAGGATCCGCTTTGGTTGGATTGCAATATAATTTTATGGGCAGCTTTCTGCTTATTGGCCGCGCCAATACCGGCATCCATAGTTTTACGACCGACGACAAATTTTTCGATACCGAAAAAATGGAATGGATAAATGGTTTTTCACTTGGATTGGCCTACAACCTGAGTGCCATGCCAATGGAATACAATGTAATGTACTCCCCCGAAATAGGGGCTTTTTACCACCACGTAAAAATTGGTTTTCTGTTCTGATAAACAACTTTAAATATTGTTGAAAAATGAATTTATGAATGATACTTCAAGGGTTACAATTGAGTTACTGATTGAAAAACAGCGTGTTTTTTTTGCTTCCGGAAAAACCAAGGATATCGGATTCAAGATTGAAATGCTGAAGAAGTTTAAAACTGCCATTCTCAAACACGAAAAAAGCATTGCAGGAGCCTTTTGGACTGACCTGCACAAATCATACGAAGAAACTTATTTAACCGAAATCGGAATCGTTCTTGGTGAAATTGATTACCACATTAAAAACGTTACAAAGTGGTCAAAATCAAAACGAATCAGAACTCCGTTGGTTTTGCAGCCTTCATCAAGCCATATCTTTTTTGAACCACTGGGTGTGTCTTTGATAATGGCCCCTTGGAATTATCCGTTTATGTTGCTGATGAATGCAGTTGTCGGAGCTATTTCTTCGGGTTGCACTGCAATACTGAAACCTTCGCCTTACACACCCAATGTTGCGCTGGCAATGGAAGAAATGATTGCTGAAACTTTCGCGCCCAAATACATCGCAATGGTTCAGGGAAGCCGGAAAGTGAACGAGATTTTGCTGGAACAGCGTTTTGATTTTATTTTTTTCACTGGCAGCCCGCAAGTTGGAAAAGTGGTAATGAAAGCCGCTGCTGAATTTCTGACCCCAGTTGTACTTGAACTCGGCGGGAAAAGCCCGTGTATTGTTGAAAAGGATGCTGATATAAAGGTAGCTGCCCGACGAATTGCTTTTGGAAAATGTATCAATGCGGGTCAGACTTGCATTGCCCCCGACTATCTTTTGGTGCATGAATCAGTAAAGGATGAATTGCTCAGATTGATTGGTGATAATGTGAATGAAATGTATGGAATCGACCGAGAAAACAGCCCAATATTTCCTCACATCGTAAATGAACAGACTTTTGACAGGCTTGAAAATCTGATGAAACACGGTAAAATAATTTTTGGTGGGAAAGCCGATCGTACACAAAAATTCATTGATTTTACGATTATCGATGAAATCAAACCAGAATATCCAATTTTGCAGGAAGAGATTTTTGGACCAATTTTACCTGTTATCACCTTCAGGGAAACAGACGAGGCAATTTTATATGTAAATAGTAACGAAAAACCGCTGGCATTTTACTATTTCGGGAGAAACAAATCAGCAAGAAAAATGATTTTAGCAACAACTTCGGGCGGTGGTTGTATCAACGATACCCTGATGCATTTTGTGAATCATAACCTGCCATTCGGTGGAGTTGGCAACAGCGGACTTGGAAAGTACCATGGTAAATTCAGCTTCCTGGCTTTCAGCAATCAACGTGCAATTGTAACAACCCCAACCTGGATTGACCTCCCGTTTAAATTTGCGCCGTTTAAATATTTCAAGCTGATAAAAAAATTATTATAAAAAATACCCTTGCATCCATCTATCTGATTTCTGCAAGGGTATTCCCAGCGATTTTACTACCACTAATATTTTGATTTCTTTTCTCTTTTCTCTGCTTTTTTTTCCTTGGCAGTTTTTAGTGGTTCTTTTTTAGCCGCTTTTTTTACATCCATTCCTTTTGACATAACCCGCTATTTTAAAGGTTAATAATTAATTTTGAAATTTTCAACTACAAATCTAAAACTGAAAACGATATTTTGTATCTGTTTTACTGATAAAAATAAAGATTACTGTTACTAAAAGCTGAAAATAAATAATACAGAACAGGTTTTCACAGAAAAATTCAGCCATTTTTTTGCCTCGCGTGACTCAAATGCCAATGAGAATGAACCTGATTCAGCTTTTGTTTTCAACAAATTCTATATATTTGCGCCTCACCTAAATCGGTTAAACCACATGAATAGAACTTTTTCGTGGATATTTATTATTATGTTGATTTTCAATGCTTCATCAGCTGTCGCAAATGAAGTTTTCAGCCTTAAAAACGACACTGTAATCGAAACGCATAACAAAGATTATGTGTACGTTGTAAAAAAACGGAACTCGGATATTAAAATCGATGGAGTTATTGATGAGGCAGCTTGGCAGGTGGCTCAAAAGGCAACCGATTTTAACCTTGTTTTGCCGATCGATTCGGGATTTGCAGCGCAACCTTCAGAGATAATGATGACTTATGACGACAAAGCTTTGTATGTAGCCCAGGTTTTTTACGATTCAATTCCGGGTAAACGAATCATGGAGTCATTCCGCCCCGATTTTATTTTCAGTAACAACGATAACCTGTTAATTTTCTTCGATACGTTTCTCGACCAAACAAACGGATTTTCGTTTGGCGTTTCAGCCTCTGGTGCCAAATGGGACGGGTTGATGTCGAACGGTGGAGTTAAAATTTCATTGATGTGGGATATCAAATGGGAATCGAAAACAAAAAATTATGCCGACAAATGGGTTTCTGAATTAAGAATTCCATTTAAATCGGTGCGTTACCCTGCCGATTCAAAAATGTGGAACGTGAATTTCAGCCGTTTGGATTTAAAGTCGAATGAAAAGTCATCGTGGGCATCTGTGCCACGTCAATTCCCTACGGCTTCGCTGGCTTATACCGGAGTGATGAAATTTGACGAGCCACTGCCAAAACCCCGCACGCAACTTTCGTTTATACCTTATGTCTTCGGGAGTTATGCCAACGATTATGAGGCTGGAACCGGGGCTGAGTACCGCAAAGATTTTGGATTCGACGCCAAAGTAGGTCTTTCATCATCACTTAATCTTGACCTTACCTACAACCCCGATTTTTCGCAGGTTGAAGTTGACAGGCAAATTGCTAACATCGACCGCTTCGAGCTGCTTTTCCCTGAAAAGCGCCAGTTTTTTCTCGAAAACAGCGATTTATTTGCCAATTATGGTTATGAGTCGGTTACCCCGTTTTTCTCTCGCCGCATCGGGCTCGATGCACCAGTTTTGGCTGGCGCCCGGCTTACCGGTAAAATCGGAAATAATCTCCGTATTGGTTTAATTAATATGACAACCCGCGAAACCGGGGATTTTCTTGCACGCAATTTTACAGTGGCCTCGGTTCAGCAAAAGGTTTTTGCACGCTCCAATTTCGGGTTCATATTTGTGAACAAGGAATATTTCAACCAGCCTGCTGATACTACCATGTTTAACCGTGTTTTTGGTTTTGATTATAACCTGGCTTCCGGCAATAATTTCTGGAGTGGCAAGTTTTTTTACCACCGCTCGTTTCAGCCTGGAAACCCTGATAAACAATACGCGCAGGGAGCAACACTTGCATACAACACAACACACATTCAGGCAAGGGTTTCGCAGACTTCGGTTGGCCAAAACTACCTAGCCGAAACAGGCTATGTACGCCGCACAGGGTACAATTTTCTTGGGCCCGAAATTACTTACCTTTTTGTTCCCAACGGGCAGATTGTCAGTCACGGTCCTTCGGTTGAAAATGAAAATTATTTTGATGCTGATTACCGGAAAATTGAACACGAAAACACGTTTTCTTATAAGTTGGAATTTCAAAACATGTCGCATCTCCAATTCGGATACAAAGATTTTTTTGTTGAATTGCAGGATGATTTCGACCCAACACACAGCGGCGATCGTTATCTGCCAACCGGTTCATCGTATGATTTTGGTGGTGCTTTTGTTGCGTACATGTCAACCCGGAAAAATATGCTGAGTTATTCGTTTGAAGCGGCAAAAGGATCATATTATACTGGTGAAATTCAGTACATTGATGGCATTGTGGGTTACCGCATACAACCCTTCATAAATTTGACAATGAATTTTAATTATACCTACATGGATTTGGGCGATCCGTTCGAGCGTACTAAATTCCTGCTTGTCGGACCTAAACTCGATGTAACTTTTACCGACAAAATATTCTGGACAACCTTTGTGCAATACAACGAACAGATTGAAAACATGAATATAAACATGCGTTTACAGTGGCGTTACCAACCGGTTTCGGATATCTACCTTGTGTACACCGACAATTATTTCACCGGCGACTGGAGTTCCCGTAATCGTGCACTTGTACTCAAAATTACTTATTGGCTGAATTGAGATTGAAATCGGATACTTGATTCTTGATTCCCGATACTTGATATTGGAATTTTTGGAGATTCGGAACCCGGATTCTGGATTCCATAATAAAAGGCAATTAATGCGAATCAAGAGTTAGTAACCTGTATTGAACGGTTTTATTCATTGCAATTCTGTCGAGAAATCCTGCCTTACAGGCAGTTTGGTTCTATTATGCTACAACCACAGGTCACAACCTGTGGTTATGAAAATAAGTCCTTTCAGGACAAATTGCAGAACTGACTTGAAAAGTCAGATTTTCAAAACCGCATGGTCATCGACCTGCGGAAAAAAACATCAAAAAAGCAACTGTCTGAAAATCAGGATAAGTTAAAGAATGAAAATACGGATTTTCCACTTAATTCACATAAATAGTAAATCAGTAAATCGTAATTTACTCCTGTTTTCCATCCCCCTCCACCTGGGGAGAGCAGGGGAGGGGCTTCTTCTCTTTTCCCAAGATGTTAACCCGGATTTTGCTTGTTTTATAAATTTTTCACTTTGGTAAAATCATTTATATTTGCAATTCTTTCTAAAAAGAAATTACCTTTAAAATAAAAAGATTTATAATAAAATAACGTATTATTAAAATGAAAGTAACAGTAGTTGGAGCTGGCAATGTGGGTGCTACCTGTGCACAGATTGTTGCCGAAAAAAATATCGTACAGGAAGTAGTTCTTCTCGATATCAAAGAAGGAATTTCGGAAGGCAAGTCGCTCGATTTGTGGCAAACTGCCCCGATCAATGAATACGATACCCGCCTTGTGGGTTCGACAAACGACTATGCAAAAACTGCTGATTCGGAAGTGGTTGTAATTACTTCGGGTATTCCGCGTAAACCCGGAATGAGCCGCGACGACCTGATCTCAATCAATGCCGGAATCGTAAAAAACGTGACTGAAAATGTGGTGAAGTATTCGCCAAAGGCAAAAATCATTATTGTTTCCAATCCGCTCGATGTAATGACTTATGCCGCTTTTGTTACCGCAAAAAAACCAAGAACCGAAGTAATGGGTATGGCAGGTATTCTTGATACTGCCCGTTACCGCGCATTTTTAGCCGAAGCACTTGATTGTTCGCCACGCGATATTCAGGCGTTATTGATGGGTGGCCACGGCGATACCATGGTTCCGCTGCCTCGTTACACCACTGTTTCGGGTATTCCGGTAACCGAATTAATTGATGCCGATAAACTGAACGCTATTGTTGAACGCACAAAATCGGGCGGTGGCGAACTGGTTAACCTGATGGGAACATCGGCCTGGTATGCTCCGGGTTCGGCTGCTGCCCAAATGGTTGAAGCCATTGTGATGGACCAGAAACGTATTTTCCCCTGCTGCGTGAAACTCGATGGCGAATACGGTTTGAACAACATGTTTGTTGGCGCTCCGGTGAAACTGGGTAAAAACGGGGTAGAAAAAATCATTGAAGTTTCGCTGAATGATGCTGAACTTGAACTGCTTCACGCATCGGCCAATTCGGTAAAAGGAATTATGGACGTGCTCAATGGAATGAATATTTTATAAGCAACAAATAAAATCAAAAAAAGGAAACGGTTGATTCTGAAAAGAGTCAGCCGTTTTTTATTTCAATCATCTTTTTGATATAAATGAAATCTTCATTTTACTCGGTATTGTTTACAGGAGTAACTCTATTGATACCAGACTGGCATCAAGTCCGTAAGTATTTATATCGGAGATTCCCGTTTGTTAAAAAGAAAAACCTATTTTATTTTCCTCCTACTCGATTCAGGCTTAACCAAAACGTAATTTAATTGGTTTAACAACATTTTTTTCACCCAGTTACAGATTAAGTGGGGCAAAAGCCAAATTGTAAATTGTAAATCACTTAATTGTAAATACTTAATTATCTTTGCCCAAATGGAAACAATACCAAAATCTGAATGCGAAAAAATCGGGTACTTCAAAAAAACTCACGGAGTGCACGGAGAACTGGTTCTTGAATTCGAACCACAATTTGAGTTTTCAATTGAAAATGCTAATCGGTTTTTTGTTGAAATCGATGGTTTGTTGGTGCCATTTTTTCTGGTTGGTGATGGCTTCAGATACAAAACCGACGACACAGCCATTTTAACTTTAGATGGGGTGGAAACCGAAAAATATGCCAAACGGTTGGTAGGTTGTTCCGTTTTCCTTTTCTCCGATGAAATTCAGCTGGAACCCGATGCTGAGTCTGACGACCGTTTTGAAGGATTTACTGTTTGGGATACAACTTTAGGTGAAATCGGTAAAATTGAACATATCGACGATTATTCAGGAAATATTGTATTTACGGTAAGGTATAAAAGAACCGAACTTTTGGTGCCGTTTAATGAAGATTTTCTTGTTGAAATTGATGCCGATAAAAAAATTATTCAGCTTAGGTTACCGGAAGGATTAATAGAATAAAGGGAAGTCAGTAAAAATAATTTTCATTTTATGCAACTTCGGTGTGATTTCGACGTCATTGGTAAAATGAAATTTGAATTGAAAAGAAAGTCGAAACAATTAATCAGAAAGAAATCATGATGAACAAAATCAGTTTTATCGCGCTTTTGCTGTTGGCTTTTATACTGAATACGACGTTGCAGGCCAAAGAAGAAATACGTGAGATGCCGGCATTTTCAAAAATTGCACTTCGTATTTCAGCAAAAGTTTATGTTGTACAGGGCGAAAAGCAAAGTGTAAAAATTGTTGCTGAACCCGAAACACTCGAGGAAATTATCACGGAAGTTAAAGACAGAACCTTGAATATCAGGTACCCCAACACGAATATGTTTCGTAACTGGAACCCTGGTAAAGTAGAGGTCTATATTACTGTTCCTGAAGTTGACGGACTAACAGTTTCAGGTTCCGGCGATATCGTCTCTGAAAATATTAAGACCCGTATTCTCGATCTGGCAATCAGTGGAAGCGGAAATATAAGGATTGAAAAATTAGGTGCAGAGAAAGTGGATGCAGTTATTTCAGGTTCCGGAAATATTAACCTTGAATCGGGTGGAATTGCTGAAAATCTGCGGATCCGGATTTCGGGTTCGGGAAATGTAAACGCATCAGTTTTTGAAGCCAATACGGTTGATGTACAAACTTCAGGCTCCGGCAATTGTTCAGTAATTTCGAATGGTCAGCTGAATGTTAGGGTTTCAGGTTCAGGAAATGTATATTACAGTGGTAATCCTGCCATCGATTCCTCAATCTCGGGTTCCGGAAAAGTTAAGAAAAGATAGAATATTCACATAAATTTGAATAGGTCGTTGAATTCAACGACCTATTTTTTTCGTTCATCGAAGACCTTGAATTTTTTTTTAAATTACAAGCACAAAAATCATCTAAAAATTGAAATTATGGGAATGTTAAAGGAGTTTAAAGAATTTGCCATGCGTGGCAACGTGATTGATCTGGCTGTCGGTGTTGTAATAGGTGGTGCATTCGGGAAAATTGTGGCATCGCTTGTTGCCGATGTAATAATGCCACCCATCGGTTTATTGGTTGGTGGCGTGAACTTTACCGATTTAAAAATGGAATTAAAACCGGGAGAAATTGTTGATGGAGTTGAGAAAGCGGCTGTTGCCATTAAATATGGTAATTTCCTGCAAATGACTTTTGATTTTATTATTGTTGCATTTGCCATCTTCATGTTTATTAAACTGATCAACAAAATGAACCGGAAGAAAGAGGAAGAACCAGCTCCTGCGCCAGTCGTTCCGGAACCAACTAAAGAAGAAGTACTTTTAACTGAAATCCGTGATCTTTTGAAAACCAAATAATCAGGAACAATATTTTGAAAGGCTGCTCAGGAAATGGACAGCCTTTTATTTTCTTAAAATTTCGATTTGCCCGCCAGCTCCCAGTTTGATGATGGAAGAAGGTTGAGCAGGTGCATTGTCGTTTTGCCGGTATTCAACTATATAGTCAACCTGAGATTTTATTTCTTCTGAAATTTCGGCAAAAACAGCAGGAGATTTTTCGCCACTGACATTCGCCGAAGTGGAAACTATCGGGCGGCGGAAACGCTGCAGTAACTGACTTGAGAAAGTTTCTTTAGTAAAACGAATTCCAACACTGCCGTCGTCGGCAACCAGGTTTTTAGCGAGGTTTTTTGCCCCCGGATAAATTACTGTTAACGGCGTTGTTGCCACCTCAACCAAATCCCATGCAATTTCCGGAACTTCAGCTACATAACGGTCAAGCAGCGCAGGGTTTTCCATTAAAACCAGCATACTTTTACTGTCGGCACGTTTTTTTATCTGGTAAATGCGTTGCACAGCAGTTTCGTTGGTGGCATCGCACCCGATTCCCCATATGGTATCTGTAGGGTAGAGAATAACACCCCCGTTTTTCAGCACTTCAAGTGCCCTTTTTATGTCGTCAATCATCACTTCTTTTTAAAACAGATGAGTACAAATCAATCATTTTTTCAGCAAAAAGTTGTGGATGAAATTTTGCTGCACGTTCATTTCCTTTAAAAATCATGTTATTTCGTTGTTCTTCATTTTCAAGAATCAACCTGATGTTTTTACCAAGTCTGGCAAAATCGCCCGGAGAACAGAGCAATGCTGCACCTCCGGCAGTTTCGGGCAAACACGAAACGTTCGATGTAATTACAGGGCAGCTACTAGCCATCGCCTCAATCACAGGCAGACCAAATCCTTCGAAAAAAGAAATGTAAACCGAAAACCTTGCCATTTGGTACAACCCGGCTAGTTCGGCATCATCAATATGTGGCAGAAATATTATCTGTTTTTCCAACCCGTTTGCATCGATAAACTGTTTCATTTTGTTGAAATACGAAGTGTGTTTTCCAACAAATACCACCGGAATATCCAATTTCTCCGACTTAATCGCTTTTAATATGGCCAACTGGTTTTTTCTGGGTTCAAGCGAACCCACCGAAAGGATAAAACGTTTGGGAAGCTTGTATTTAAGACTGAGTTTTTCGGTTTCCTGTTTTTCGTAAAAAACCGGTGCAACTGATTGGTAAACCACTTCAATTTTATCTGGTTCAACCTGAAAAAAGCGAATAATATCGTCCCTGGTTTGTTCACTGATGGCGATGATTTTATTGGCAGTTTCGCAGGCATATTTTACTTTACCGTAGTAAATTTTCCGGTCGATGAGTTTATAAAATTCAGGGTAACGCAAGAAAATCAGGTCGTGGATTGTGACTACCGAAGGAATATTGAGTTTGTGAATACCATGCGGAAGTTCGTTGCTCAGTCCGTGGTACAGCTCAATATTCTGTTTCTTTATATGCCCCGCCGCATAACTTCTCCAAAGTGGTTTGAGAAGCTTGAATAACCGGGTCTCGGGTGAATACACTTCAAATTTCCGGTAGTCGTCAAACTGATTTTCCCTGATTTCGGGTGTGTATAATACAAACTGATTTTCAGGCGCGTAATGTTGCAAAGTGTTGATTGTGTTCCGGCTGTAGTTTCCCAGACCGGAAGCATTCAGAAAAGCACGTTTTGCATCAAATCCTATTCTCATGGCATTAAAAATACAAAAAAGGCCGGTTTACAGCCAGCCTTCAACTTTGGTTCTTTATTAATTTTTCCAGTTCAGCAATAAATTCCTTCATATCTTCAAACTTTAACAAAACTTCATCTTTATTAAACTGAATAAAAATTCCGTAATCACCATCTGATCTATCTTCAAATCCATTAATTATGATTTTCCCAAATTTCTGATTAATAATCTATGGTTTTACAAACTCTTTATTAAACCAACCAATTAGTTGATTATGTTTTGATGTTTTGAATCTGTTTTTCAGAGCTAATGCCAGAAGAATATAAAACATACCGTAATATATCCGGTTTATGGCTATTTTCAGAAGATTCTTTTCGATTAATATTTCCACTTCCAAAATAGCTTCTTTCGCCTGTTCAATTCTGTATTTAATCAGTTCTTCCTGGCTATCCTGCGTAAATTCCATAAGCAAGTGCATCGGTTATTAACGGATGTTTCCCCCAAAATTTTGTTTCAATTTCAGGTTTTGTTATAATTTTTGAATCAATCAAAATATCGTATTTCAGCATTACTTCGTAACACAAATTGCGGATTTCTCTTCTTTCCTGCCAGGTAAAAATAACAGTGGTAACAATTAAAATGTCATAATCTGAATATCTTTTTGCCGTGTTTTTAGCTTGCGAACCAAACAAAACAACATCTGATATTCGGTCGCCAAATGCCGATTTTAATATCGTTTTCACGGCTTGTAATATCTGGTTTTTCTTTGTCATAAAACAAAAATACAAAAAAGGCCGGGTTTAGTTCCGGCCTTTGCAAATATTTGTTGCTTCAGTTACACTTCAAAATCCTTCAACTCATCAAAATCTAATGTAATAAACAGGTCGTCAATAGTTTCAGCACGTCGGATTTGGGCGACTTCGCCATTTTCACGCAACAACAATTCGGCCGACCGTGGTTTGCCATTATAGTTAAACCCCATCGAATGACCGTGTGCGCCGGTATCGTGAATGACAACAAAATCACCGGGTTCCAGTTCCGGAAACATGCGGTCGATGGCGAATTTGTCGTTGTTTTCGCAAAGTGAACCTGTAACATCGTACATTGTATTAAGCGGCTGCTTTTCCTTGCCAACAACTGTTATGTGATGATAAGCACCGTAAAGTGCAGGCCGCATCAGGTTGGCCATGCTGGCATCGAGACCAGCGAACTTTTTAAATGTATTTTTTATGTGGCGCACTGTGGTTACCAAATATCCGTAAGGTCCGGTTATCATACGGCCCGATTCGAAATACAGTTTCAGCGGAGCCAATCCGTTGCCCACAATCATTTCATCGTACAACTTCCTGATTCCGGCGCTCACATATTCAAGGTTAACAGCTTTTTGCTCAGGTTTGTACGGAATACCAATACCGCCGCCAAGGTTGGCAAATTCAACTTTGATTCCGGTTTTTTCATAAACCTCAATAATCAACTTGAACAGAATTTCAGCGGTTTCGATAAAATAATCGGGGTCTAGTTCGTTGGATGCCACCATAGTGTGAACGCCAAACCGTTTCACTCCTTTTTCTTTCAGCATGGCATAACCTTCAATCATTTGCTCATGCGTAAAACCATATTTCGCTTCCTCCGGGTGACCGATAATCAGGTTGCCTTGTTTCAGGTCGCCGGGATTGTAGCGCAAACAAATGGTTTCGGGTAAACCCACATTCTTTTCAAGATATTCAATGTGCGAAATATCGTCGAGATTAATAATTGCGCCCAAATCTTTGGCCATTTGAAACTCGCTTGCTGGCGTGTCGTTCGAAGTAAGCATGATTTCGTCGCCGCTCATACCAACCCGCTTGGCAATTTCGAGTTCGGTAACCGAACTGCAGTCGATACCAAAACCCTCTTCCCTCAGAATTTTCATCAGGTACGGATTTGGAGCAGCTTTTATCGCATAAAATTCCCTAAATCCTTCGTTCCACGAAAAGACTTTTACAAAGTTTCGGGCGTTTTCACGCATCGCTTTTTCGTCGTAAATATGAAATGGAGTTGGGTGGGTTTCAATTATCTTTTCAAGTTGTTCCTTCGAAAAGGGAATATTTTTCGTTGTCATATTCAAAATTTTTTTTGTAAAGGATTGCAAATGTACAATTAAACCTGAAAAATGTGGAATTGTTCTAAATTGTGAATTGAAAAATTGAGTTTAATTAACCTTGCTGAATGATTTGAACAGCCCAGTTTCGTGCCCTTTCCAACTCTTCGTCGGCCAGCGGGCCTTCTTCTCCGGTTACCATGAACCCTTCTGGCGGAGCCACAAGTTTTCCGCCTTTCTTTTGCAAGGTTTTGGCAATATGTTTCGCGGCATAACCTCCGGTTTTCACCATAAATCGAAGTGGTTTCGATTTGATGGTTTCCAACATAATTCTTGTATCAAAAGCTGCAACCTTAACTCCATTTAACCCGTTTTCAGGGATACTTTTTAAAAACGCCTTTGTCTTTTCACAAGGCCTGAATCCGCGGGTTGGTGAGCCAACAACCAGCAATTCAACTTCCGTCAGTTCATCGAAACTGACATTGTCAATCTTTTTCAACAAAACTGCACTGCCAAATGGTTCGGCCATTGCCTGTGCAATTTTTTCTGTATTGCCAAAAAACGACTCGTAAAGGATTGAAACATACATAAAACATATTTTTATTTATTGGCTAATCTCATGGTTGTTTTTGTTTTTCAGGAAATCAATATTTCCGCAGGTTGGTGGAGTTAACCTATTTATCAGAATAGTGACCGCGCATTGAAATTGCGTGAATGTTATTTTCGAAAATCTCATAAATTAATCGGTTTCCTTTATCAATTTTCTGCGACCACAAACCGGAAAGTTCGTATTTCGTTGCTTCTGTATTCCCCAATCCTGTTTGAGGGTGAAGCTGTATATCTTCGATGAGTTTTGTTATGCGAAACTGTATATCTTTTTGACCACTCTTTTTCCAGAACTTAATATCTTCGATGGCTTTATCTTTATAGACTACTTCCATAAATCTTCGGTTTTGATAACCTTGCCTTTACTCTCTCGCGATTTTTGTATTTCTTTTACAAAATGAGGATTGTAAGGGCTTTCGTCAAATTTTACAAAGTCGAGTGTTTTTATAAATTCAACAATTTTTTCCCCCTTTGCTGTTTTTTCGTTTACTGTAATCGTTATTGTTGTCATTTTGCAGCTTTTAAATTATTGACCAAAGTTACAAAAATTGCCATATCAAAGAAGAATAACCTATTTACCTGTTCCTCCCCCCGGGGAGGTTAGGAGGGGCTTTTCCCCACCAGCCCCATTGCCGCCTTTACCCCATCCGCAGCGCTCGAAATTATACCACCTGCATAACCGCTGCCTTCGCCAACAATATAAAGGTTTTCAAAGCTTTCACATCGTCCGTTGGATTCGCGCACCACCTGCACCGGCGATGAGGTTTTGCTTTCGAAACCAATCAGGGTTCCGGTTTCAAACCCGCGCATTTTGCGGTTAAAATCTAGCAATCCGGCCTGCATCGAATTTACCACAGGCTTTGGTAATAACTCCCAAAGCGGAGCGGAGGTGAGACCCAATGGGTAGCTGCTCTGCAGTTTTTCGCTGCCGGTTTTCATCCGCATAAATCCGGCAATCGAACAGGCTGGCGCTGAATAGCTTCGCGTAAACTGGTAAAACTGTTCTTCAATTTTTCGCAGGTTGGCGAGTGCATCCAAAGCCGAAACTGTTTTGCCTGCAAGCTCATCGGGGTGGATACCTGCCACACACGCCGCATTGGCAAAATTGCCGCTGCGACTGTAAAAGCTCATTCCGTTTACAATATTGGTTTCGGCATATGCAGCAGCCGGAACCACAATACCACCCGGGCACATGCAAAACGAAAAAACCTGGTGCTTCCCATCGGCTGGTGAAGTAACACGGTATTCAGCCGCTTTAACACCCGGCAGTTCAGGCGTACCCCACTGCGCCACATTTATCGTTTCCTGCCGGTGTTCCATGCGACTGCCAATGGCAAAATTCTTTGTTCGGAAAGGAACACCGCGGCGAATCAACATTTCATAAGTTTCATACGCCGAGTGGCCGGGTGCAATGAAAAGCGCTTCCACCGGAAACATTCCGGTGGAAGTGACCACCTCAGTTACTTTCGAATTTTTAACCACAATATCGGTTAGCAAGTTTTCGAAAAGCATTTTTCCACCCAAATTCTCGAATTGGGCACGCAGATTAACCACAATGTTCCGCAAGTTGTCGGTGCCAAGATGTGGATGTGCCATATATTCAATTTCGGCGGGAGCGCCCGCTTCCACATAACTTCTCAGAATAAACTCCTTTTCAAGTGAAATGTGTTTTGAGCGCGAAGTAAGTTTGCCATCAGAAAAAGTGCCGGCGCCACCTTCGCCAAAAGCATAATTGTTTTGTGCATCGAAATTGCCTGTGCGTTCGAAATTCAAAATCGATTTTCCGCGTTTGTCCACCTGCGAACCACGTTCAATCAGTGTGACATTAAAACCGGCTTTTTGCAAAACAAAAGCGGCAAAAAAACCGGCAGGACCGCTACCAACCACAACCACACGTTCATTCCGTTTTTTATGTGGAATGACAAGTTTTTCAGTTTTAATTTCATCTCCGCCTTTGATTTCGTCAGATTGAACAATAACCTGCACCAGCCAGTAAATATTGGCTTTGTTGCGGGCATCGAGACTTTTATTTTCGATATGAAACGAGAATTGTTTAAGACGCAATTCCTTAGAAATGCGGTTTTGCAGCATTTCAGTGGTAAAATCAGTGGGCAGTTTCAGCGAAATGGTTTTAAATCCCATAAATCAGATTTTGTATAGTGCAAAAGTATGGAAAAGGAATTCACTTTAAAAGTAGGAAGTTACACCCTGGAGACCAATATAAAAACTGAGACTGATAATAATTCACTGTTGTAACATAAATTAAAGTTGTGCGTCAGTTTTATGTCGGTGTAGAAAAAAACCGGCAACCAGAAGACGAAACAACTTGCGAAAAAACACTTTCACACCCGTTTTTCGACCGTTTATCGAAAAAATTGTGGCGATAAAGTTTTAAAAACAGAATTTTAACAGCGAAAACAGAAAACAGCCAAAAAACAAATTGTAAAGTAATGATTAGTTTAAGCAATGTTCACAAATCTTACGCAATGGGCAGCAGCAAGCTACACGTGCTGAAAGGCATAGACCTGCACATCGCCCACGGCGAATTTGTTTCCATCATGGGTTCATCGGGTTCGGGGAAATCGACCCTGCTGAATATCCTCGGCATTTTGGATAATTACGACGAGGGTACATACCATTTGAATGGGAAACTCATTAAAAACATGTCGGAAAAACAGGCCGCCCAGCTTCGCAACGAAATGCTGGGTTTTGTATTTCAGTCGTTTAATTTGATTTCGTTTAAAAATGCCATGGAAAATGTGGCGTTGCCATTGTATTACCAGGGTGTAAACCGTAAAAAACGAAATAAAATTGCGCTCGAATACCTCGATAAAATGGGATTACTGCCTTGGGCAAATCACCTGCCAAGCGAAATGTCGGGCGGACAAAAACAGCGTGTTGCCATTGCGCGGTCGCTGATTTCGAAACCGAAAATCATTTTCGCCGACGAACCCACCGGAGCTCTCGATTCGGCAACTTCATTCGAAGTGATGGATATTTTGCAGGACATTAACAAAGAAGGGATTACACTGATTATTGTAACGCATGAGCATGACATTGCCGCCATGACACAAAAAATTATCAGGCTGCACGACGGTAAGATTGCCGAAATACTGGAAAATGGTGAACTGAAAGACTGGAAGCACCAGTATAAGCGCGAACTCGAAATTGCCTGAAAAAACATTGAACTTTAAACTGGAAACTTTAAACTTATTCTGAATGTTCGATATCGATAAATGGCAGGAGATTCTGTCCACCATAAAAAAAAATAAGATGAGGACTTTTCTTACCGGGTTCAGTGTGGCCTGGGGGATTTTTATGCTCATGATTCTGCTTGGTTCGGGAAATGGCCTCAGTAATGGTGTTTCAGAAAATTTTACCCGCGACGCCATTAACGGCATGTGGCTTTGGAGCGGAAAAACAAGCATTCCGTACCAGGGGATGAAAGAGGGCAGGGAAATTAAACTAACCAATGATGATTACGACATCATTAAAGATATTCCGGGAATTGATAAAACATCAGGGCGGTATTTCATACGTGGCAACATGTTTTCGTATGGAAGCGAATACGGCAGTTACACAGCGATAACCTGTCACCCCGATTTACAGGAGGTAGAATCGATTGATATTGTGGAAGGCCGTTTTGTAAATGAAATTGACATTCGCGAAGCACGAAAATCGGTAGTATTGGGAAAAGATATTTACGATGCACTATTCAAGGGAAAAAATGCAATTGGCGAATATGTACGCGTTAATAACATTCCGTTTAAAGTGGTTGGCATTTGCAAAGAAGGTGGCGGCACCCGTCATCGCAATGCATACATTCCGGTTACCACAGGGCAGCGTGTTTTCAATGGCTCAAACCGGCTGCACAACTTCGCTGTAACTGTTGATGCTAAAACCATTGAAGAAAGTCAGGCTATTGAAACCGCAGTGCGTGAGCAGGTGGCACAAAAACATAAATTTGACGCTACCGACGAATCGGCGTTAGGCTCATACAATAAACTGGAAGACGTGATGCAAACCATGAAGATTTTCCAGGCAATCGAAATTTTTATCTGGATTATCGGAACAGGAACTTTAATTGCCGGCGTGGTTGGTGTAAGCAATATTATGCTCATTGTGGTTAAAGAACGCACCAAGGAAATAGGAATTCGCAAAGCAATTGGCGCAAGTCCCGCTTCAGTAATTGGTTTGATTTTACTCGAGTCGATTTTAATTACCACAGTGGCCGGTTACATCGGGCTGGTGCTTGGCACTGGTTTAATGGAAGGGATTAACTTTTTTGTTGAACAGCAATATGCCGCCTCGGCTGCAACCAATGGCGGAAATGGAGAAACCATTTTTCGAAACCCCACAGTTGATTTGAATGTGGCGGTGATGGCGACAGTTTTACTTGTAATTGCAGGTACAATTGCCGGTTATATTCCGGCAAAACGGGCGGCAAGTATTAAACCAATTGAAGCGTTAAGAGATGAATAATAGCCTCTTCCAACCCTCTCCAAAAGGGAGGGCTTTAGAAGAAACAGGAATAAGAAATTATCAGAAAACATGAAAACAAAAACATATATCGAAACAATAAATCACCCCTCCATCGGAGGGGCAGGGGGGAGGCTTTTATGTTTGACTTAGACCTTTGGAAAGAAATTCTGAGCACCCTGAAAAAAAACCGGTTGCGCAGTTTTATGACAGCATTTGGTGTGTTTTGGGGAATATTTATGCTCATAGTAATGTCGGGGGCAGGCCGCGCACTCGAAAACGGTGTGATGGACGGAATTAAGGCTTTTGCCACCAACTCGGCTTTTTTCTGGACTGAGCCGACCAGTAAACCATACAACGGGTTTCAGCGCGGAAGAAGATGGAACTATAAAAATGAGGATATTCAATATCTTCGCGAAAATGTAAAGGAAATTCAGTATTTATCGCCCAAACTATTTGGACCAAATACAAATAGCGGCGATAACACCATCAGGGGTAAAAAAACAGGTGTATTTAATATTACCGGCGATTATCCCGATTTCTACAAAATCGACCCGTGGGTACCTGTTAAAGGACGCCTTATTAATGATATCGATATTCTGCACAAACGCAAAATATGTATTATTGGCGAACGGGTTGCCGAGGTGATGTTCGAAAAAGAGGAGGATCCGATTGGCGAATACCTCAAAATCAATGGGGTGTATTTCCAGGTAGTGGGTGTGGTTCATCCCGAAACCCGAATGAATTTTAACGGAAACCGCAAAAACGAATCGATTATGATTCCGTTTTCGACCATGCAACAAACCTACAATATGGGTGATGTGGTGCATTTTTTCGCAGTTACTTCAATGCCGGGAGTTCCGGCCAGCCAGTTAGAGGCAAAATTGAAAGATTTGCTTAAAGCACGTCACAAGGTTGCCCCCGATGATGTGCAGGCAGTGGGCTCGTTTAATATTGAAGTTGAATTTGTAAAATACCAGGGGCTTTTTACGGGTATCCAGATTCTTACCTGGATTGTGGGAATCGGAACCTTGCTGGCCGGTGTAATCGGGGTCAGCAATATTATGCTGGTAATTATCAAAGAACGTACTCAGGAAATCGGTATTCAGCGCGCTATCGGGGCAACACCCGGAAACGTGATCATGCATATTGTTGCCGAAAGTGTGTTTCTCACGGTAATTGCCGGGTATATCGGGCTTTCGCTCGGTATCGGGTTGCTCGAACTGGCCGATATGGCGCTTTCTTCAGGTTCAGCAAATCCCGATGATGTTTTTTTTAAACGCCCTGAAGTGAGTTTTAATATGGCAGTTGGTGCATTATCGGTATTGGTGGTTTCGGGAATTATTGCCGGATTGATTCCGGCACGAAGAGCTGTGAGTATAAAACCAATTGATGCGTTAAGAGACGAAGGAATATAGAACAACGATTAACGATTGAAGAATAACGAATGAAAGCAGTTACAATTTACCGATTTACCATTTACTATTTATAAAGAACACCATATCTAATATCAAGTATCAGGAATCAAAACAGAAAACAATAAAGGAATAAAGTCATGAAAAGAATATTAAGAATTGCAGGAATTGTAATCCTGGTGGGGATTTTCGGGGGAACAATGTATTTTTTGTATAACAAATCGAAAAAGAAACCCGAATTGTATGAAACCAAATCGCCATTTGTGAGCGATGTTATAATGAAAACTGTGGCAACCGGTTCCGTTGTGCCAAGGTTCGAAATTGAAATCAAACCACAGGTTTCGGGAATTATCGACGAAATTTATGTACAGGCCGGCGACAGGATTGCAAAAGGCCAGGTAATTGCAAAAATTAAAATCATCCCTGATATGGTTAATCTGAACAGCGCCGAAAACCGGGTAAACAGGGCAAAAATCAATTTTGAGGATGCAAAAGTCGATTTTGAGCGTCAGCAAAAGCTTTTCGATAAGAATGTAATTTCGTACACCGAGTTTAAAACAGCCAAGGTTGCTTTTGATGCTGCCAAAGAAGAAATAACTGCCGCAGAAAATAATCTCGAATTAATTAAAAATGGTGTAACAAAAACAGCTAAAACTGCTACCAATACACTTGTACGTTCTAACAACGACGGAATGGTGCTCGATGTGCCTGTTGAAGCAGGTAATTCGGTAATTCAGTCGAACACGTTTAACGACGGAACGACCATTGCGCTTGTAGCCGATATGCACGATATGATTTTTGAAGGCAAAGTTGACGAAACCGAAGTTGGGAAAATAAAGGAAGGAATGCCAATTGAACTTGAAATCGGGGCAATCGACAAAGAAAAATTTGATGCAGTGCTGGCTTACATCGCTCCGAAAGGAAAAGAAGAAAACGGAGCAATTCAGTTTGAAATAAAAGCAGATGTGAAACTGAAGGAAGGCCAGTTTATCAGGGCCGGATACAGTGCAAACGCAAATATCGTTCTCGACAGCAAAGACAGTGTGATGGTGATTCCGGAAGGTATGCTGAAATTTGAAAACGACTCTTCGTATGTCGAAATTCAGACAGGCGTTGAGCAACAGTTTGAAAAACGTTACGTGAAAACAGGTTTGTCTGATGGTATAAACATTGAAATTACCGAAGGTTTAACCAAAGATGACAAAGTGAAAGGCGACAAAATTGACCCAAAAAAAACAGGTAAAGAACAACCCGGCAAAGGTTAATAATTGAGCAGTCAATTACTTTATATATTTTAGCACGATTAAAAAAAAGAAAAAATGAAGCATCTTCTTATTCTGTTTACAGCTGCAGCTTTTGTGTTTACAGGTTTTACTTCTGTTGCCCAAAATGTGTGGTCGCTGCAAAAATGTATCGATTATGCGCTTGAAAACAACATACAGTTAAAACAGCAACAACTGAATACACAGTATTACGAGAACCAGGTGAGCCAGGCAAAATCGAACCGGTTGCCCAATTTTAATGCACAAATCGGAAACGACAACAGTTTCGGCCGCTCGCTTACCTATCTGAATACCTACAAAAATGTAAACTCATCGAGTGTCAGTGGTGGTGCAAGTACCAACTTTACCATTTTTAATGGTTTTCAGCTGACAAATACCATCGAAAAGCAGGAGCTTGATTTGCAGGCTACTTTAAAAGATCTGCAAAAAGCAAAAGACGATATGATACTGAATATTGCCGGCATGTATCTCCAGATTTTGTTTGCCGAAGAACTTGTTTTGGTCGATGAAGCGCAGATGGAAGTTACCAAACAGCAGCTTTCGCGTACACAACAACTGGTTGAAGCCGGCAGCCTGGCAAAAGGTGCCCAACTCGAAATTGAAGCCCAATTAGCTCGCGAGGAATTACAAATGGTGAACGACAATAACAATTTGCAATTGTACTATCTTGGTTTGTACCAATTACTTGAATTACCCATCGCCGAAAGTTTCAAAATCGAAAAACCTATGCTGCCCGAAATCAAAGCCAATATTTCGATGGCCAATTCATTCGACGTGTTTAACAATGCTTTACATGTACGCCCCGAAATTCAGGCGGCACAGTTGCGGGTTAAAAGTGCTGAAAAATATCTTGAAATTGCAAAAGGAAATTATTACCCAAACCTGGCTTTCAATGCGAACTACTACAACTTGTACAACAATAAATACACAGATATTAACGGTGCCGATATCGCTTTTGGCGATCAGTTGAAAAACAATGGCCGGTCGTCGCTCGGGTTAACTTTGGGAATCCCGATTTTTAACCAGTTCCAGGTAAAAAACGGGGTGTCAAATGCCGAAATACAAATTCAGGACTATCAATATCGTTTGCAAACATCGAGCAACACGCTCCGCAAAGAAATTGAACAGGCATACACAAACGCACTTGCTGCTTTAAACCGATACATCTCAACCGAAAAAGCAGTTGTATCGATGCAGGAAGCTTTCCGTTATGTGGAGGAAAAATTTAATGTGGGTATGGTAAATTCGGTTGATTACAATCTGCAGAAAAATCAACTTACATCTGCCCAGTCGCAATTGTTACAGGCAAAATACGAGTATATTTTCCGCACAAAAATTCTGGATTTCTACAACGGAATCCCGATTGAATTATAACAGAACTTGGTTTTTAGTATAAGGAAGCTGTTCAAAATCTAAAAAAGGGCAGCTTTCATTTTTTAACTTTTAAGCAGCATTTTTTGTAAAGTCAAGTTGGGTTACAATGTGTAACGCCCGGCACGTGATTCCATTTTCGTAATCGATATAAACTGTCTGCAAACTGATATACCCCTTTTCAATCCACATCAGTACAACCTGTCTGAAAAGCCTGTTAATGGTTCCCTTCAAATGCAGCGAACGAAAGTTGTTGATGGTCCTGAAATCGGGTGTTTGATTCCCCGAAAGCCACATGTAATGAATGTTTTCCAACAATTGTTTCCCGATTTTTCCGGCACGAATAAATGTTGTTCATGTAGGCATAAAACAGCACTTTTAGCATCATTCGCGGATGATACGATGAAGTCCCCCCCTGCATATGTCTTCTCAATATCTGTAAAATCAAGCTTATCTACTATTTGGTTCACCAGCCGAACAGTTGAATCTTCTGCTAAATTTTGGTCAAGCCGGGCTGGGGAAAGTGAAATTTGCCCTTGAAAATTTAATTTGAAAACTGAGTTCGACATTTTTGAATCCGTTTATCTTTATACTGTTAATATACTAACCATAAACGAATTATATTCATATTATATGAAATCTTTGTATCAAAAAAAAGAGGCTGAACTTTTTTTAGACAGCCTCGGGAATAAAGAACCGGTCTAACCGGTTGAGAATTCGCAACACTTAAGCAAAATTCATTTTTTCATGGCTTTGAAACAGTATTTGGGATTTTACAAATCTTATGCCACAACGCCCGAAAACAATGTTGATTCTAATCGAAATCAGTACAAAAAATAAAGTCGTGGAAATATCAGAAACTACCCACGGTGGCTGAAATCAATCTGATTACATTTTCCGCGTTTTGATTAAAAACCTTGAGCACTTCTTCCCAGGTTACTGGTTCCTCATTGGTTTTCCAACAGTCGTAGTCGGTGCTGAGAGCAATAGCTGCGTATGGAATCTGAAGTTCTTTGGCCAGAATACACTCGGGTGCAACCGACATATTAATTACATCGGCGCCCCACAAACGAAACATATTCGATTCGGCTCGGGTTGAAAAACGTGGTCCTTCGATGGTAACCACAGTTCCGGACGGATGAAAACTCAGGTTAAGTTTTTTTGCCTGTTCAATCAGTTTTTCGCGCAATTCAGCATGAAACGGATCGGCCATTGGCGTGTGGCTTAGCTGACCGTGCTGAAAAGTCTCGAAAAAACTCACCTTACGGAAGCGCGTGAAGTCGATAAACTGGTCTAAAATCACAAGGTCGCCGCGCATAATTTCTTCGCGTAAACTGCCGCAGGCAGTGGTGGCAAGAATGTGTGTGCAACCCAATTGTTTAATCGCCCAAATATTAGCGCGGTTGTTTACCTGCGTGGGTGGAATCGCGTGGTCGCGGTCGTGGCGCGAAAGAACAACAACTTCAATATTGCCGATTTTTCCGGTTCTGAATGTCGATGACGGCGCTCCGTAAGGCGTTTCAACCTGTATTTCGTTTTGTTCTTTTAATAAATCAGGGTTTTCAAAACCTGAACCTCCGATGATTGCAATTTTCATATTTTTTTCTCCATTATAATGCCACCGATTCACGGATTCTGCTTATTGAATCATTCTTAATCTGTGAATCTGTGGCAATCTTTTTTTGTAAATAATTTTTCAGATTGTTGAGCAAAAAACTTAAGGTGTAAATCGGGTTTACCATTGCGTTTTTATTTGTTTTTGTTCAGGGAATAAGTCAAGAATGCTTTCTTTATTTGCTTTGCAAATTCCGCGTTCGGTAATTAAACCTGTAACCAGCCGCGCCGGAGTAACATCAAATCCATAATTTGCCACCGGGCTTTTTTCAGAAATAATCCGCACGGTTTGAATTTGTCCGCCGATAATTCCTTCTATTTCTGCCACCTCCACTACATTCCGCTGTTCGATGGGAATTTCGCGAATTCCATCGCTCATGGTAAAATCGAAAGTTGAAGATGGTAACGCGACATAAAATGGGATTCCGTTGTCAGCAGCAGCCAACGCTTTCAGGTAAGTACCTATTTTATTGGCCACATCGCCGCCGGCAGTTGTGCGGTCGCTGCCCACAATCACAAAATCAACCATTCCGTGTTGCATCAGGTGTCCGCCGGTATTATCCGGAATTACAGTGTGTGGCACACCCTGCTCTCCCAACTCGAAAGCGGTAAGCCGGGCACCCTGGTTTCGCGGACGGGTTTCATCAACCCAAACATGAACAGGAATTCCTTGCAGATGTGCCTTATAAATGGGTGCAGTTGCAGTTCCCCAGTCGATACACGCCAGCCAGCCGGCGTTGCAGTGGGTAAGTATGTTTACAGTTTGTTTTGTGCGGGCGTAAATTGCTTCAATCAAAGACAGGCCAAATTCACCTATTCTTTCTGAATTGATAACTTCCTGTAACTTCATTGATTCAACCTTTTCGAATACCAATTCATGCAGGTTATTTCTACTTTTGTTTTTCAGGATGAAATTACTGATTTCGTCCACTGCAAACGCCAGGTTTACAGCGGTAGGCCGAGTGGCTTTCAGCTTTTCAGCATTCCGTGCAATGTAATTTTCGAAATCAGAACCATCAGAATTCAAAACGGCAAGGTACATCCCGAAAGCAGCAGTAATACCGATTAGCGGTGCACCCCTGACAACCATTTCGCTGATGGCAAAACAGGCTTCGTCAACAGTTGCGATGTCGAAAATTTCAAATTGAAAAGGAATTTTACGCTGGTCAATTACCTGAACCACCCGTTTGTCGCCCACTTTTAACCAAATGGTGTGATAATGTTTGTCTTGTATTTTCAATGTCGGCCAAATTATATCATTATTTTCGCGAACTCAAAAGCTATGTATGAAACCTGATTTGACAAATATAAAAAACATCATCTTCGATTTGGGCCGGGTGCTCCTGAATCTCGATTTTAATGCATCGGTACGCGCATTTCAGCAATTAGGTCTGAAAAACGATGTGCTCGACCAGCATCTTGTTTATTCCGCCCCGGTTTTTTATTCGCTCGAAACAGGTAAGATTTCCCAGGCTGAATTTTGCGCAGGTGTGAGAAAAGTGTTGGAAAACCCAGGTATTTCTGATAAGCAGATTGAAGATGCCTGGTATGCGATGATTCTCGACATTCCTGCAACCCGTGTAAAAAAAGTACAGGAACTTGCAAAAACGTACAATGTTTATCTTTTCAGCAATACCAACCAGATTCATATCGAACGGCTTCACGCTGCATTTCAGCAGGAATACGGCTTTTCATTTTCGTCGCTTTTTGTAAAAGATTACCATTCACACGAAATTCACGACAACAAACCCAACGTGAGTTCGTACCTGAAAGTGATAGCACATTCAGGGGTAAATCCTGATGAAACACTTTTTGTTGATGACCTTGAAAAGAATATAGCAGGTGCGCAGGCAGCGGGATTAAAAACTTTTTGGTTGCAGGAGGGAATGGAAATGGCTGATTTGTTTTAACCGGTTATTTCAAAATTCTCATCTTTTTCAGCCTGACATCTTTTACCGGGCGCCATTCGTCGTCGGTTTCAGCTTTTACAATTTCATCGGCAATTTCAATTCCTTCAACCACCTCGCCAAAAACGGTATAAGAACCATCGAGATGTGGTGCTCCACCAATGGTTTTGTAATATTCGCGTTGTTCAGCGCTGAATTTATACTTATTTTGTTTTTCAAGTTCGTTTAACTCAATGTCGTTGTATTTCCGTCCTGTAACAATGTAAAACTGCGACCCGTCGGACCGCAGCCGCTCGTTTTTGTTATCGGGTTTGCGGGGCGAGCCAATCATTCCTCTTTTGTGGTACAACGACGGGATAAAATGCGCCGGCAATGTGTAGCCCGGACCTTTAAACCCAATCACATCTCCCTTTCCTGCGTTTCGCGAATCGGGCGCTCCGCTTTGAATTCCGAACTCTGCGATCACGCGGTGAAACAAAAGTCCGTCGAAATACTTCTCTTTTGCAAGCCTGATAAAATTATCGCGGTATTCTGGTGTTTCGTTAAAAAGACGGATGATAATATTGCCAGCCGTAGTTTCGAGCACAAGTCCTTTGATGTTGCGGTTTTCTGCTGCTGTTTTTTCATCAACCCTGCTCAGCGATGCCAGGCTTGAAGGCGTTTTGCTTCTGTTTTTATACAAATTATCAATATAATCGGCAGGAATTGCAAAACTCTGCTCCTCGTAACTTTCAATTGCCGAAAATGCTGAACCAAGCACTTTCCGGTTCGAAAGGAAAATGGGCATCCCTAAAAATGATTTCCGAACCCTGTTCGTAATTCTGAAAACTTCGTTGCCTTTTACTTTGGCACGGTTAAGCACTTTGCCTGTAAAAAGCTGCACTGTTTTACCCGATTCGGCCAAAATGTACATGCTTTTTGCCGATTGCGGAACCGAATCGAAGTGCAGTTCGAGCGGCGTTCGGCTGATGCTGTCGCACTGCAAGATCACCAGGTCGTTAATTCTGTCGATGGCAACATATTTTTCGGCGACATAAGTTTTGGTTTCGTTGAGTGGGGTAAATACCACCCGGGTTGTATTTTTCACCACCGAATAGGTGGTTACAATCAGGTTATTATCGATAAAAAAACCTTGTCCGGTTTCCAGAATGCGGTCGCCATCGTACGAATCGAATTTAACAATCGAGCCCCTTATGGCTTCCCACTCACCATCAGCCTCTTTCTGAACTAGCGTAGGGGCAACTGTTTCGGTCTTTTTTTCCTCTTTTTTATTGCACGAAAAAAGCAGGGAGATCAACAATATCAATACAAAATTTTTCATTTATAATTGTGATTATCCGGATTTATGCCATAGGTATTTTCCCACTAAATTGAAAAATGATTTGATATTAAAACTTTTATAAATTGCCACAGATTCACAGATTAAGAATGATTCTTTAAATTGAATCTGTGAATCTGTGGCATAATTTAACTTTAAGTACATTAGAAATTTCAAGTGGTATAATAACTGAGAATCATTTTTCTAATTATTCAGAATTCGAACTGTAATTTTTACATCGGTAACCGGCCTGTCGTTTTTGTCGGTTTTCAATGCCCCAATTTTATCAATCACGTCAAACCCTGAAATACATTCACCAAAAATGGTGAATTTACCATCCAAATCGGGATAGCCACCCAATGTTGAGTAGGCTTCGCGCTGCTGTTCCGAAAAAACAAGCACATTCTGGTTGAGACTATATTCGGTTTCAATTTTATCTTTTACCTGTTGCGCCAACTCCCTGAACTCAGCCACCTTTTTTTCTTCCTTCAGTTTTTTAAGCTCTTCGCGAACTGCAGGTGTCATCACTTCGTTTACAATTTTATTTTTGATGGGGCGGTTCACCACGAGTTCCATCGTATCAAGATCCCCTTTTGAATAAACTTTCCCTTCGATAACATAAAACTGTGAAATATCAGACTGTTTAAAAGGGTTGATTTCGTCAGGTTGTCGGGGCGCACACAACGCGCCTTTTTTATGAAAATGATGTTTCAAAATTTCGTCGTCAACCGTTTTATCGGGGTCGCCATACCCGATTCGCTTACCGGGCGCTGCATCGCGCGAAGTTTTTGACCCTCCCTGAATCAGAAAATTATTGATTACCCTGTAAAAAAGTGTCCCGTCGTAATATTTGTCGTGTGCGAGTTGAAGAAAAGCATCCCGATGTTTGGGCGTATCATCATACAACCTGAACTTCATGGTTCCTAGGTTAGTCAAGATTTCAACTGTTTTCGATTGTGAAAAACCGTTGAAAACAAGCACCAGCGACAGACAAAAAATCAGGGTTACTTTAATCATTTATTTAGCCAGTTCAATTTTCATTCGCACATCGGTTTTCGGGCGATTTGCGCCATCAACTTCAACAACGGCAATCTTATCAATTACTTCGAGGCCCTCAACCACTTCGCCAAACACAGTGTATTCGCCATCGAGCGATGGATAGCCGCCAATAGTAGTGTATGCCTTCCGCTGTTCTGGAGTAAGTTTGAACTGTGGTTTTGTGGCATAAATGCTGTCAGTTTTTTCACGGATTCGGGTCACAAATAAATCGAACCCCGGCTTGTCATTTTTTGCCTGAAACTCCGCCAACTGTGGTTTTGAAGCATCAAAATTCTCCCGGAGGAGCTGGTCTTTTAATCGGGCATTCATTGTAATTTCAAGTGTATCGAGCTGCCCCGGACGAAAAACCAAACCTTGCACAATGTAAAACTGCGAACCGCTCGACTCTTTCATCGGGTTTTTTGGACCGCCCAGCCGGGCAGCTGCCAGAACTCCCTTTTTGTGGAAATGCGCAGGTAAAATTTCGGCCGGAATGGTATATCCGGGGCCGCCATTTCCGAGCTGTACTCCCGGCGCAGCAGTACGCGAATTCGGGTCGCCGGCTTGTATCATAAATTTGTTGATTACGCGGTGAAACAGCAAATCGGTATAAAAACCCTCGCTCACCAATTTTATAAAGTTATCGCGGTGTTTTGGTGTATCGTTGTATAATTTCACTTTTATATTACCAAACTCTGTTTTTATCAGTGCAAGTTTTTCATCCGACTTTTTATCGCTTCCTCCACACGAAATGCCTGTTATCATCAGCGTTATCAACACCAGCAGTTGTATATTTTTCATCAGTTTCCGATTTGAATTTCTAATCAATTGTTGTCCGTTTTTTTCCCGATTTCGGCGTAAAGATAAAAAGTTGAAAATAATCTCTGCCGGCTGACTTCAATTAAATGAATGTTAAATTCTTTTATGATAAAAAAACACAAACAATTCACTCGTCTGTAATACAGTGATTTACAAAATATCTTTACAGTTAAATAGTGGTAACACATAACATCTGCAGTTTATTATATTTATATTTGACCCGTTGAACCATTTGTTCGGCTTTTTTAGAACAACAAAGCAATGGAAGAAAAAAGAATCAGAAGAGACCTTTACAGGGTTTTAAGAAAAACAGGAGTTCAGAAACGGGACATTTCACCTGACTCATCGTTTACCAGCGATATGCAGTTCGATGCCACCGACTGGTCGTTGTTTGCCTATTATCTTGAAGGGATGTTTAACATTTCGATAAAAGATGATGAGTTGGTAAAACTTGAAAATGTGGAAAAAACCATTCAGTACCTTGGAAAAACAGCCTGAAAAAAGGTAAAAATTTAAGTTTTAAAAAGCCGGAATTTTGAAATTCCGGCTTTTTTGCGTATTTAATTTCCTGCTTCAATCAGGATTGTAATATCAGCCATTTCCACTTTATCGCCGGGCCTGAGTTTTGCCCGTTTGCGCGATTCACGGATTCCGTTAAGCATCACTTCACCTTCGTCAATCATGTTTTTTGCATGTCCGCCGGTCTCGGCAATACCCAGTAATTTAATGAGTTTCACCAACTCAATGTATTCCGATTTCAGTTTAAAAGTGCGTGTTACCATTGTATTTTCTCCTGAATGTGTTTTGGAATTGCGTTTTTATGAACCATAATTGCGATGGTTTTCAACTGCACATAATCTTCGGTCATGTGCAGGTAACCACCATATTCGTTACTTGTTTCTCCCCATGAGTTTTTTGTGTAATAGCATTTTCTGCCGCTGCCGTCTTTCGATAACCCGACAATGTGCATCAGGTGGTCGTCGGTGGTGGTGCGGTTGAAATAGGTTTTTTGCCGTAATTCCTGGTCAACCTTCCCGATGTGTTTTTCATCCACATCGGCTTTTCCCTTTTTATGGGTAAAGGTTTTTTCACTTGTGTCTCCATCCCAGCAAACCGAAAATCCGTTGTTGAGTGCATAATCCATTATTTCCATCAACTCGTTTAAAGGCACATTGTAATACAGCGCATGAGCCCAGTTGTCGGGCACTTCGAGTACAAAAGGCTTGTAGAAAGGATGATGGGTGTATGATGTTATTTCAATATAATCATCGGGGTTGATTTTTAACTGTTGAAAAAACTCCACCGGATTCTCTTTCCCATCTTCGGTTCTAACCTTCCCCGGAACTTTGCCAATGTAATTTTTCAATATCGATTCCAGCGATTTTAAATCTTCAATATCAAAGTCTTTTCGCTTGAGGTTGATAGAATCAACCTCCGCTTTAACTTCACCAACTAATTTGCCATGCTTGTATTTACCATCCTCCTTTTCTCCTTCAAAAGCAGATTGCGGAACCACGCCTTCGGTTCTTATTACATCAAAAACATCGTGTGCCTGTCCACCTTGCCCGAAGTTGTTGTTTCCCTGGTACATCAGGTATTGTTTCGCCTTGTTCAGGTAGCCGTGATATACAAAAAACATCTCGGAGAGGTCGGTTTTGGGCATTCCTGTTCTGATTATTTCGGATTCGATAAAACTTGTGGTTGCAAAACTCCAGCAGGTTCCGGTGCTGCCCTGACTGATTACCGGCAAATGTTTTATCTCTTTTTCGAGGATGAAAACCTCTTTCTCTGTTTGTGCATAAATTGTTCCCGACAGAGAAAATGCCAGTACCAAAATCAGTATTTTTTTCATATTCATCGTTAATAATTTTTCAACAACTGTTGCTCGTGCCGTTTTAATTTCATCACAACCAGGTCATACGATTCGTCAATCAGTGTTTTTACCAGGTCGTCGGGCAGCGAGCCATCAATTTCCACAGTATTCCAGTGAATTTTGCTCATATGGTACCCTGGTTTTATGCTATTGTATTGCTCCCGGAGTTCGATATTCTTATCCGGCTCATTTTTCAGGTTAACCGAAAGTTGACCGTCGAGATTTATCAGGCAAAACATTTTATCGGCAACTTTAAAAACCAGTGTTTCCTCATCAAACGGAAAATCTTCAGTTACGCCTTTCAGCGACAGGCAATATTCACGGAGTTCTTCTGCATTCATACAAAATCAGTTTAGTTAGGGTAAAAATAATTTTTTAAGCATACAATCAGCAGGAACCCTGCATTTTTTTAAAGTGTTGGGTAAAAAGCATCTTTAAAATGCTCAAGTTCAAAATTATCGCCAAAAAAGATGACAGTGATTATGTCGAAACGGGTGTCGCCCTGCCAGTTGATGCGTTGCACATAACCGTCGGCGGCTTCCACAATTCGTTTGATTTTCTGGTTTGTAACTGCTTCCGATGGGTGTTCGTAACGTAACCCGCTGCGGGCTTTTACCTCCACTATCACCAGTTCGTCGCCATCCTGTGCTACAATATCAAGTTCAAGATGTCCGTATTGGTAGTTGGTTTCCCTGATTTTATATCCGAGTCCGAGCAAATGTTTTTGCGCTAATTGTTCGCCTTTTTCGCCTATTTCCTGTTGAGTGGCCATGTTAGTTTAAAATTTTTGGTTTAAAGTTTAAAGAAAGTCAGAAGTCGGGAGTCCGAAGTTGCTTTTCATTCCTGATTTCTTATTTTGTTTTTTGTTTAAATCACAAATCGTTAATCAATGTCGTTTAGTTTAGAAATAAAGCTGATGAATCTGAATTGAAATCACCCTTCGACTACGCTCAGGGTGACTGTCAGACTGAGCGTAGTCGAAGTCTGTTTTGCTAATTAAACGACATTGAATCGTTAATCATCCCCCGATATTTCGGGGCTTCAATCGTAAATCATTTCAATAGCTACTCCTTTTTCAGCGACTTCCATTTTCCAGGTTTTGCCGAATGCCAGCGCCAGGTTTCGTTTGTCGTGACCAGCAGGAAAACCAAAACAAACCGGGTAATCAAATTCAGCAACCGCTTCAGCAATAATTTCGTGAACAGTTTTTCCAAAAGGCGATTCGTTGTCTTTCATGTCGGTAAAATCGCCAACAATTATGCCAGCCAGTTTATTCAGTTTCCCTGAAAGTTTCAGTTGATGAATCATGCGGTCGGTGTGGTACAAAAATTCGTCGATATCTTCAAGAAAAAGAATTTTGCCACGGGTATCGAGTTCGTATCTGGTTCCCTGCAAGCTTGAAATAATAGAAAGATTTCCGCCAACAAGTTCGGCAGTGGCTTTTCCATACCGATTGAAATCCTGACCTGGAATTTTATATTGAACAGGTTGCACGTTGAGCAGTTGCATCAATGTTTCAAGGTTTTCAGTGGGCAGGTTGTTATCGTCGAAGAAGTAGCGCGGCATGGTGCCATGAATGGTGGCCACCCCGAGGTTATTGATGCAGGTGTGTAAAATGGTGATATCACTGAAACCCACCAGCCAATTCGGATTGTTTCTAAATCCGCTGAAATCGAGTTTATCGATAATCCGAACTGTTCCGTAACCGCCGCGCGAGCAGATAATCGCTGCCGTTTCGGGGTCATCAAGTGCGGTTTGTAAATCTTCGAAACGCTCGTTGTCGGTGCCGGCAAACTGAAAATGGCCGGCAAAAACATGTTTGCCCAATTCAACTTTGTAGCCTTGGCGGGTAAGCCATTCAACTGCCGGAAGCACATACTTTTCAGCAACCTTTCCGGCTGGCGAAACAATGCGGATTTTATCGCCGGGTTTTATGGGTGGTGGTGTTTTCATTGTTCAGATTTTAGGCTGAAATTTACAAAACGAATTACAATAATTTTTATTAATGCCACAGATTCACAGATTTATCTGCCAGTCGAATTTTCAGCGTGGAATGCTTGTTGCTTCTTCCCAAAATCATCATTCGTTAATATAAGGTGGGTTACACACTTAAAACCTCGAACAACTTCTCCACACTCTCTGCCTGAAAATCGGGATTGGTGGCACGGAGCTCCTCGGATTCGCCAAAACCATAAAAAACGGCAACTGTTGAAAGTCCGTTGGATTTGCCGCCTTCAATATCGTAAACCGTATCACCCACCATTACAACCTTTTCAGATGCTGAAATCCGTTCTTTCTCAAGCAGCGAAGCAATCAGCGCATTTTTCTCTGCTTTATTCCCAAAATAATCAGCACCAACAAACCCCGAAATGTACCGGTCGAAACCAAAATGGGTAAGAATCCTTTCGGCAAACTTTTCGAGTTTGGCAGTGGCCAGATACAGCTTTTTACCTGAATTATAGAGTTCCTCCAGCATTTCGTTTACGCCTGTATAGGGCTCATTTTCGTACCACCCTTTTTCGTTAAAATACTCGCGGAAAAAATCCACGGCCAGCGCCACTTCGCGCTCGTTCATGCCAAAATGGTTTTTAAAACTCCATTGAATGGGTGGCCCGATAAATTGACGTACCGTTTCATCTGTACATTCAGGTACATTCATTTTACGGAGTGCGTATCGCACTGCATTGCTGATTCCACGGGTGTTATCGGTTAAAGTACCATCGAGGTCGAAAATAATGTGGGTAAAACGAGACATACTTTTTTGCTTTCAAAGATATCCTTAAAAAGAAGATTAGAAAATCAGAATTTTTGAAGATTAGAAAATCGGATTGTTAAAAATATAGTTTAACTAAACAATACATGGAACGGTTTTTGATTTTCCGGGTTATCATAAACTTAAAAACCGGCGGCTATGAAAACATTCTACTTTCTGAAAATTGCATTTACCCTCCTGGTTTTAACAAGTGCCGTACAAATTGTTTTCGCCTTTAAAATCGATTCAATCAGAGTTGAATACAACAAAGACCAGTTGGTTTTACCCGGCGAAAAGTTCAGTATAACAATTGTTTCGTACCACCCTGATAGTAAAATCCGCAAAACCCGCGGAACGCCCGGTGGAAATGTTTCGTGGGGGCGCTACCGCGTTACGGTTACAGGTGGAGAATTCAAAGGAAATAAAATTGAAGTGAGCAAAAAGCTTGTACCGTCTTTCGGGAAATACATTGAGGTGAAAGTTTCGTGCAACAAACAGCCTGAAATAAAGGAACGGATGTTGATTCCGCTCAACTATGAAACATCGGTTGAGTTTATTCCCGAATTGCCTTTTACCAAATCGCCGGGAAGTATAATTGAAGGCAAAATTGTTTCGGTTTACGATAATGGAATAACCCGTGTAACCGAAAAACTGCGCACGGAAAACCAGACTGAAAATTTCAGTTTCGTTACCTCGGGAGGCCGCTGGCAAAAAGGAAAATTCACCATTGACCCCGATTTTCTGAATATCGAAAACCATACCGCAGCGCTTGTTGTAACACCGGTTTTGAACCCTGCGGCTGCCGATACTTTTTCGGTGCTGCTTGATTATAAACAAAATTATGTACTCAATCTCAGCGGCCATAGCGGAAGCTGGGGTATTTCGGGTGCAAGCGGTTCAAGCGGCGCTCCCGGGTGCGATGGCGGCTCCGGCGGGTTTGGTCAGGATGGCGGGCAAGGCGACCACGCGCCCGATGTGGGTGTTTGGGTCGATCTATATTTCGATTCGATTTTGAATTGCAACCTGTTGTATGTGTACAAGCAAAACCTGTGGACTGGCCAGGAAAAATTTATGCTGATAAATCCCGACGGCGGAAGCCTTGCCATTCATGCAATTGGCGGAAGCGGCGGACACGGCGGTGATGGCGGACGCGGTGGCAACGGAGGAAACGGCCGCGACGGAGAAATATGGTACGAGACCGTTTTGGTGGAAAAGATTGAAAAGAAACCTCAAACCCGTGTTGTAACGAAGAAAGAAAAAAAACAGGTGACTGATGCCGATGGAAATGTGACGGAAGTGGAAGTGGATGTGCAGACCACTGAAACGGTTTATGTTGATGTGGTGGTTCAGGAAAATGTAACCATCAGCCACCAGGAACCCGGAGAGAACGGGGGCAACGGCGGGGACGGCGGCGGTGGCGGATTTGGCGGCGATGGCGGCGATGGCGGCTATATTTACTTCCATTTTACCGACGATGCAGCACCGTTTGATTATTTATTTACAGCCAGAAATCATGGCGGCTCCGGGGGTTTTCACGGCAATGCCGGAAGTGGCGGCAGTGGAGCCAACGGTGGTTTTGGCAACCCGTCGGGCAGCCGCGGAATGGATGGCAGTTCCGGGCCTTCACCGTTTGGGATTTCAGCTTATTCCGGAATCAATGGCCGAATCTTCAAAGATACCACAGAAGAGTTTTTCTTTTACCAGACTACAGCATCGGAAAACGCGGAAGCATTTCAAAATAGTTCAGGTGACGAAACGAATGACGCTGAATATAAATATTAATCCAAGATTGTTTATTAGTGAAACCAGACTTCCCTGCCCATCCAGTCAGGCGGGGACTTCGCTCAGTCTGACAGTCTCGCCTCAGGCGAGAGCGAAGTCGAAGGGTGTTCTAACTCCTGTTACATTTACTTCTTTGCTTAACTAAACGGCATTAAATATTATCCTTAATTTTCAACCCATTCATAATCTTTTCGTTATGGCAAACCAGAACCTGTTGTTTGTCGCCGTGCCAATTATGGAATCCGTTTCCATTACAATCTTTGTAGTTGCTACACGAAGCACATTTCCCGGTTTTTGTCCAGTTGCGGTTTCTGAATGGCTGGAATTTTGTCTCCCATGTTTCATAAAAATTATCGGTGTAAATATTGCCCTGCGCAAACGAACTGTCGATATTCGGACAAGCCGAAATGGAACCGTCAATCAGTATTGAGCCAATATTGATTCCTGCCCTACAGAAAAAACTGCTGTCGCGTACTTTTGGTTCGTAGTTTCCCACAAAACCTTCACAACTGAATTTTACATCAATGGTGTTGCTTTTTCGCGATTCGGCAATAAAATCCATCAATTCAACAAATTGAGCGTCGGTCAGCGACAACTCGCTGTGGTTAACTGCCCTTCCAATGGGGATAATGGTGAACAACCGCCATGCTTTTACCTTTTTTCCCATTAGTAATTCCCTGATTTTGGCAAGTTCCTGGATGTTGCGCTGGTTTACACAGGTAACCACATCAAAATTCAACCGCGAAGAACTGGCTGCCAGCGCAATCGCATCCACCGTTTTTAAGTAGCTGTTTGCCCTGTTTCTTAACCAGTTGTGCGATTCCTGCAATCCATCGAGGCTGATGGTCAAAGCGCCCATTCCGGCATTCAGCAGCGAAACATGTCGTTCTTTTGTGTATAAAAGTCCGTTGGTAACCATCGACCAGCGCATGCCCCGTTTCCTGATTTCCCTGCCACACATTTCAATATCGGTGCGCAAAAGCGGCTCGCCACCGGTAAAAACCACGGTAAAACCAGGCACAGGATTTTTGATTGTATCCAAAGCTTTCAGAAAATCTTCTGCCGGCATGTCGTTATGTAAACTGTTTTGTGAACAATCACTGCCACAATGCAAACAGCTTAAATTGCACTGTGTTGTACATTCCCAGAAAAGATAGCTGAGTTCGTGCAGTTTGGTTTCCGACTCTCGAAATCTCCGGAACAGACTCTGTTTTATTATGGAAAGCATCTACTTTTCGGGCAGAGTAATATTTACAAAAACCTCATTTGAAAGATCTGTTAAAACAGAATCTTTGGAGGCAAACGAGCCATTCTGAGTATTATCGATGTCTTCAAACCGAAGCGTAATCGAATCTTTCATTAAAAGGTAAAACGAAAAGGTTCCGGCTTCGTCGGTCAGCAAATCCTGTTCTTCACCAACCACAGAAACACAGATGCTTTTGATTGGCAATCCTGTTGCCTGCGCTTTCACTTTTCCTTCAATCAGCAAATCGGGTTCAAAATCCTGTGGCGTACCGTAACAAGCTTGGAAAATAAGTAGGGTCGAGGTAAAACTCAATCCCCCGATGATTTTGCGGGCCAAATTTCTTTTTGATTTTAATTGTTTCATGGGTGTGGTTTTTATGGCTGAAAATACTTTTGACAAATCTATTGGGTTTGCTTCAAACTTAGCAAAAATGAAGAAAATGTTTTTGATTTTCTGTTATTATGTCACTTAAAATCTTGATTTTCCCCAAATTAAGAGTATGCCACAGATTCACAGATTTTGATTGATTCAATAAATTGAATCTGTGAATCTGTGGCATTTTAACTCAAATCAGGGACCTGGGAAAGTCCCTGTCCCCCTTTTTCAATTTGATAATTCCTTATTCCTTATTTTATTATTCTTCTCAGGAAATAATATCCAAAAAATAAGAAATGTAAAACCGGGTTTTATTAAAATCAGGTAAAGTTGCAAAATCATAAAACGTTGAAAGTTTTACCTGTTTGTCATGCCATCACCTGGAGCGAGAGTTGACTTAAGAAACTTGTAAATAATGTGTATTTTACCTGTATTTCCAGATTTTTGGATTTCGGCTGGTATGTAATACCGCAGAGATTACAATGACATTTTTTGCCTCATCGATTGTGTAGTGAACTAAAAAGGGGAAGGTATTTAAATATGCAGTTCTGGCATTATCATATTTTTTTGAACAAGCCATTGGATTTATCTCTATAAAACTCACTTTGCTGCGGACTTCTCCGGTGAATCTTTTTCCAAGTCCGGGTTGTTTTGTTTGATACCATTTTGCGGCTTCGAGAATATCCTTCTTCGCCTGTGGCAAAATTACTATCTTAAACATTACAACAGTTTTTCAATTTCATCCAGTGTATCATCGAAATCCAAAGCTGAACCGGGATTTTTTTCATACCCCACTAAACGCTCCCTTACAACGTCCTCGTGCCAGTCGGGAATATCATCTAATTCCAGTTCAATATCCGTAATTTTCTTTCTAAGCTTATTCCATTCTTTAATAGGAATAAAAACACCAGTAGTTTCGCCCTCACCATCTGAAATATATTGTAAGTTCATGATATTTCAATTTTATCAGTAATGATGTACAAATATACTGAATAGGGTTTAAAGTATTAACCCGCAAAAAACTATAATTACTATGTTGTATTAATATCAGCAAATGGTAAAATAACTGCTGCCCTTTGGTCATAATTTCAATACTTTCCACACCTTATTTGTTATTTCAAATTCGGTTATTTTAAGAAATGCAATAAAGAATAAGAAACAAAAAGTAAGAAATGTATAACAAGGTTTCTACATTCATAGCGACATTGAGTCATCATTAATTCGGCGAAAAAATATTTGTTTTGGTTTTCAATGGTTTAAACGTAGTGT
>DYSZ01000163.1 GCA_020726265.1 Draconibacterium orientale | reverse complement strand
GAATTTCTTCGGGCGAATTTGCCTTGTATTTCTCAGCAATTTCTTTCAGAATAAGGATTTTTTGTTCCAACTGCAAGTCGTTACATCCGGTTCCCCTGCCCGTGCAATCTTCCACCGGCAACCCTGTAAATTTGTGCATTAACAGTGAAGATGCCGAAGTGTTTCCGATTCCCATTTCGCCAAAACCAATTGTGTTACAACCCAGTTCGGCCTTTTCTCTAACTGCCTCTGCCCCCGCCGTCATTGCTTTCCGGCACTCTTCAGCACTCATGGCCGGTTCCCGGCGCATGTTGCGGCTTCCGCGGGCCACTTTTGCATGCTGAACCGGCAACCCGGCCGGAAAATCAAAATCGACACCCACATCGATAACATTCAGACTGATGCCGTTTTGTTTGCAAAACACGTTGATTGCCGCACCACCAGCGCAGAAATTCATCACCATCTGCCAGGTAACATCTTTGGGGTACGGACTGATTCCTTCGTCGGTCAAACCATGGTCGGCAGCAAAAACCAGCATGGCAGGTTTTATAATTTCCGGATTCAGCGTATTTTGAATCAAACCGGTTTGAACGGCAATATCTTCCAGTAATCCCAGCGAACCGGGAGGTTTTGTTTTGGTATCGGTTTTACGTTTAAGTTGTTCTTCTAAAGTCATTTTTGATTTTTATTTAATCTTTAATGGTATTCCTGAAATCATAAAATAAACATCATCAGCCGTCTGCGCAACATATTGGTTCATCCAGCCCTGCAGGTCGGCAAATTTGCGGGCGATTTCGTTTTCGGGATGAACTCCCATTCCCAGTTCGTTACTAACAACAAAAAGTGTAAAGTCAGCCTGAATAAACCGGCTCCATTCGATTTTTGCAAATTCGAGACTGAGTTCAATATCACTGTTGTTTTTGAAAAAAATATTGGTGAGCCAAAGCGTAATACAATCAAGCACAACCGTTTTTCCGGCAAGGTTATGTTTGCTGATGAAAACCTGCTCTTCAATGGTATGCCAGTTTTTTCCGCGGTCGGACTGATGGCGCCTGATTCTTTTCTGAAAATCATCGTCCCAAACCTTTGCGGTGGCTAAGTAAACCGGCGAACCGGAACTTTCTTCAGCCAACTGCTGGGCAAAGCGGCTTTTCCCCGACCGGGCGCCACCTGTGATAAAAGTTATTTTTGCCATAAAACAGGAAAAAGATTACAACTCATTTATTTAAATAATGTGAGAAATAAAATGTTATATTTTTATATACTCACTCACCCCGAGCTATCCCGATTTACATCAGGATTGCTCTGCCCCTCTCTTAGTAAAGAGAGGGGCGAAGACACCGCAAGGTGGCTTGGGGTGAGTGAATTAAAATACAACAATAAATACTTCTCATTACTTAAATTAAGAGGTGTAATCCACGATTTTCAAAAAAATAATTATTCAGTTACTGTTAAAAGCATAAACGGCGAAATGCCTGTTTCATAATTTTTTATAAATGTCCCATCGGTTTCATAAGCTTTGGCAATTCCGTTTCCGATAACTGTTTCGCCAACGAAACAAAACACAGTGTTTTTGTAAAAGCCAATCCCATTCAGGCCTGAAATACCCTCTACAAACTTCTGTGTTTTGAAGCTTTTTGAAGCCACATCGAAAACAGCAACTGCTCCGGAAAGATTCCAGTTTGCGTCGTAAGCCGAAGTCATTACAAATAGTGAGGAAAAATCACTGCTTGGGGCCATCATATTAACATACGAAGAGCTAACACCTTCGAGGTTGTACGTTGCTTCAAGTTTATCAGTTGAAGTGTTGATATAACCGATTCCGGCTTTATCTGAAAAATCGCTGTAAGTACTGACGAGTGAAACATACAGGTTATCTGATTTATCTTTCACAAAATACGAAGTTACTGCCGGAGTTGCAATGTAAGAAATTGCGTCGTTGCTTAAGTTTATCACAGCCACACTGTCTTTGTAGTTAAGCGCCGCATACAGTTTGTTGTTTGAGATTACGACTCCCTCAGGGCCGCCGGGCAATGCTATTTTTTTCTCAACCGCTTTGGTGGTGAGGTTTATTTTAGCAATGTAAGAAAGTGTTTCATCGCTCCAGATATTTCCGCCCCAGCACGAGACATAGAGGTAAATGCCATTCCCGGCACAGGCGCGTGGTTTTATAATATCGGTGGTGATACCATTTTCAGTTTGTTTAAAAGTAACCCCATCAACCCAGAAAACCTGGTCGGTGTTGTTGCCCATAAAATAAATTTTCCCGTCAAAATTGTAAGCGTATTGCGTATTCGATACCATATCAACGCTGTTCGCCGTTTTGTAGTAATCAGTTGATACAGCGTCGGTTTCAGAGTTATAGGAGGTAACGGTGCTTTTGTCGCCACTGTAACTTCCGTAGTTAATTATGTAGGCAACAGTCGGTTCCTGTTCTTCTTCCGGATCATCGCCAGTATTGCACGAAAAAAACAAAACCGATGTTGCAAGGAACATCAAAAGCAGATAAAACTTGTTTTTCATAGTTGTTAGTTTTTAAGATTATAATTTTAATTGAAATTGTATGTTACGCTTAAACGGTAGCTGACTCCGGGCATGGCATATCCAAAACTTGATTGATAATCAGTGTAAAGCAAATTGTTCAGTGCACCGGAAACCCGCAGGTGATTTGAGTAGTTTATTTTTATTTTATAGGCAACATTCAGGTTCAGCAGAAAATAAGCCGGCAAAATATCGTCTTCCTCTTCGTTGGTAAATTGCTTAGCGGTAAAATTTCCGTCGATTGAAAAATTCCATTTCCCGACCGACGAACTGGTGAAAATATTCCCGCTACGCAGTGGCACATATTCAAGCTGCCGATTCAGCGCATTTGTATTATTCGTTGATTCAACACGTTGTGCCGACGTAAACGAATAATTCAATCCGGAAGTGGTTTTCAGTTTCCCGATTTTGTAAGTCCAGTCGGTCATCAGTTCAATCCCTTTGCTCTCCACTTGCTGAACATTTTCGGCATACCAATACGAACCCCCGTTTTTCCAGAGAATCCAGTTGTCCACGTTCATGTAAAAGACATTCAGTTTGATATTTCCCGAAAAGTCGTCATCACAGAAACTCAATTTGGACCCCAGTTCGTAATTCATCCCTTTTTCGGGTTGCAGGTCGGGGTTTCCGCCGGGCTCCCAGAAACGGTCGTTAAAGGTTGGCACACGGTAGCTTTTGGCAACATTTCCCGAAACATTCAGCACATATTTTTCTTTTGACAACGCAAGATAATCCAGCCCGAAAGCAGGTGTAAAAGGAACTTCAAATCTGGTGACAAACCCCTTTCTGAGGTTCAGCGTTGCTGTAAGTTTATTGAAAAATTGCTGATGAAAAGCAGCTACAAAATCGATGCGGTCTTCGTGTTCCAATTCGCTTGAATAGGCGTAAACTGTCGGATAAATCCGGGTTGCCGTGGTTCCGAGTTTGAGCCACGATTTTTTTGAAAATTCATATTCGGCAGAAGCTTCCCCGATTATCCGCTGAGTTTGAATTGTATCGGTTTGGGTTTCATCATACAATGAATTATCGTAAACATAACCGGCTCCAAACTTGTATTTCAGTTTGTGTTCACTGTTTTTATAATCGGCCCAAATTCTGAGGTTTTTGTCTTCGTAAGTTTCCTTGTATTCAGGCTGAAACAGGTTGGTTTGCATGTTTTGCTGAATATAGTGCCAGTCGTTTTCGAGCCAAAGTTTTACTGTCAGAAAATTTCTGTCGGCAAACCGGTAATTCAGTTCCTGCAGCAAACCGTAGTTTTCGATATTCGCATTGTGCTGGGTGTCTTCAATTTCAAAAACCTGGTTTTCAAAATCACGGTGATACGGGTTTGTAAAACCGAAATTGTTGGTTTTGTAATAATAGTAAGCACGTGTAACGGATTCAAATTTTCCGTTTCCCAAAAAAAGTTTAGTTCCGTACAACTGCTCGCCAAACGAACCCTGCGAAATACGCGCTTCGGCTTTAAAACCATCGGTCCAGTTATTCTGAACACCCAGAAAAACAGCGCCGCCTATGCTGCTCGACTCACTTCCGGTATTTGAGCTTCCGAACTGAACACTCACATCGTCAAAAAGATAAAGCGGCACATTGCTGGCATTGGCCTGCCCGAGTGTGAGCGAGTTGAAATTGATACCGCCAAAGTTGATGCTGGTGTGGTCGGGCGAACTACCCCGCAACCGAATTGTGGAAAGACTTCCGGCGTTCGATTTTAACGGAATGGGCAACATGCGCGAAAGCAATTGTTCCAGGGTTCCGTCGTTTGCCACTTCCATCCATTTGGCTGGAATTTTCTCGATTTTTGCGCCCGACTGGTATTTTTTCAACTCGCCAACGGTAACAATTTCCTGTATCAAAATTGTATCCGACAATGAATAACTGGTTTGCGAAAACACGCCAAAACCAATACAAATCAGAAAAACAGTTAAAATAAATCTCCTCATCGTTTATCAATCAAAGGAGCTTTAGATAAAAAGGTGAAAAATATTGCCAATATTTCTCAAGCTTTATCCCGAAGCTTAATTTAAACATCATTCTGAATTTATGGCAGGTCTTCTGGCTCATCCCTTTTACTGATGTCTTCCCGTCCCGACTTTTGGTCGGGGCAGTGACTTTGTAGTTCAGTAAAAATGGTTGCAACTTGCAACCAGGACTTACAGCTGCGGGTACAGCTCAGGTTTTACACCTGATTCCCTTTTTAATCCCGTTCATGAAAAATTGAACTTGTGAACCTAAATTCGGGGTTAAAGATAAATGGAATTTCTGAACGGCTTCGAGGTTGTTAACAGGATTTCATGTTTTGTTGATATTAAGAAGACTGAAGTACGGAGAACAGAGTTGTGAGATGGAACGTTTACCGGTGTGACAAAATTGTAACAGCATACAAAAACAAATATTGCTTCTCCGATATACTTTAGCTACTTTCTTAGGACTACCGACTCTGATAACTACGCTATCAAACCCCTTTTGTTCATAACTCAGTTTGTTCATCAGAATCAGCCTCCGCCTCAAAATAAATTATTGGTTAACTTCGCAAAAGAAAATAATTGCGGTGTTATACCGTTTGTAAGTAGTATTAAAAAGGAAAAACAGAAAATCACATGTTTAAATTATTGCTGATTCAAACCGATTTGCCAAAAAACATGGCTGCAATGGCCTCTCAACCAACTAAAATAGAGTTATCATTTATCGACCTGGCCATAAAAGGCGGATGGATAATGATACCGATTCTTTTGTTGTCGGTAATTGCGGTTTACATTTTTGTTGACCGTTATTTTGCAATAAAAAAAGCGGGTAAAATTGATGCAAGCTTGCTTGAACGTGTCAAGGTGTACATTACCGGTGGTAAAATTGATGCTGCGCTTGCTTTGTGCAAAAGCACCGACAATCCTGCATCGCGTATGATTGAAAAAGGCATCAGCCGCATTGGCCGGCCACTAACCGATGTAAATGCAGCCATAGAAATTGTTGGAAATCTCGAAATCGCCAAACTTGAAAAAGGACTTCCGGTGCTGGCATCCGTGGCGGGTGGCGCGCCAATGCTCGGTTTCCTTGGTACAGTTATGGGGATGATTCAGGCATTTTACGACATGTCGAACGCCGGAAACAACATTGATGTTACACTGCTTTCGGCAGGGATTTATCAGGCAATGGTAACCACAGTTGCTGGACTTATTGTGGGTATTACCGCCTATTTCGCTTATAACATACTGGTTTCGAATGTTGAAAAAGTGGTGTTCAAAATGGAAGCCACCACTTCCGAATTCATGGACCTGCTAAACGAACCCGCTTAATCGTTACATCATGTCATTAAGAAGAAGAAGTAAGGTAAGTGCAGAATTCAGTATGTCGTCGATGACCGACATTGTTTTTCTGTTGCTTATTTTTTTCATGGTAACATCAACTTTAATTGCACCCAATGCATTGAAATTATTGTTACCCGAAAGTAACAACCAAACTGCAGCAAAGCCTGTCACCACCATTTCTATTACCCGCGATCTGAAATTTTACATCAACGACAACGGAACAATTAAACCTGTGGCATTCGCCGAAATAGAACCGTTTCTGCAAAACAGGTTCGGCACGGGAAACGACGAGATTTACATTTCGCTACATGCCGAAAAATCTGTTCCGTGGGAAGAGGTAGTAAAAATCATGAACATTGCCCGCAAAAACGGATACAAAATGATTGCGGCCACCGCACCTGAAAATTAACCGGATTCCGGTAATTTCATTTTAACAATACATTCATAAAAGAACCATTTTCAGTGGACTATATCAGGGAACATAAAAGGGGAATTATCGGCACAGTTGTATTTCATGCAATTGTGTTGCTGTTGCTCATTTTTCTGAAATTTTTCACCCCGCTACCTCTCCCTAGCGAAGAAGGAATCCTTGTAAATTTTGGTACCATCGAAAACGGATTGGGCAATATTGAACCCAGTCCAGCCAATAGCGACCCCTCCCCTGCCGAACCAGTTGAAGAGCAACAAGAAACAGCTCCGCCTGTGGTTTCACAACCAAAACCTCAGCCCAAACCTGCCGAGGCAAAGGAGCAAATCATGACACAGGATTATGAAAAAACTGCTGCCATTGAAGCTGCTGAAAACAAAAAAAAGGTTGACGACCAAAAACGGAAAGATTTGTTAGCCGAACAGGATAGAATAAAGAAACAGCGGGTTGAAGAAGAAAGAATAAAAAAGGCTGAAGCAGAGAAAATTGCAAAAACTGATGCAGAAGCAAAAAAGAAAGCAGAAGACCAGCGCAAAATAAACGAGATCAATTCGCGCACGCAGGGCGCTTTTGCCAGCAAAGGTACAGGAACCGGAGGAAAAGGTACAGGCACAGGAACCAGCCAGGGCACAACTTTTCCAGGTGGAAATCAGGGGGTGCCAACCGGCGACCCGAATGCCACCACATACGGACAAGGTGGTTTGGGCGGCGGAAACAAAGGCTCTGGAACTTCTTTCAGTCTCGATGGTCGTTCTGCCTCTTCGCTGCCAAAACCAAAATACCCGGGTGATGACGAAGGCGTTGTGGTGGTGAAAATCACAGTCGATAAAAACGGAACTGTTACTGCGGCAGAGCCTGGTGCTAGGGGAACTACCATTATGGAACAGCAGTTCTGGGCCGAAGCAAAACAAGCTGCCCTTAAGGCAAAATTTAACAGAGCTCCCGATGATGCACCGGCTTTCCAGCAAGGAACAATAACTTACAGGTTTGTATTAGATTAGAATCACAGGTTGCGAGTTACGGGATAAGTGTTGCAGGTTAAATCAAACATCTAGTGTTAAGCATCAGATTCTTATCCTGCATCAGCTTCCTCCTCAATAACTCATTAACTAATTCACTCTTTAACTCTTTTCCCCATCCACTTTTTTCTGCCAATTTAGTCCCTATTTTTCGCTGATAATTATCAACGTATATTTAAGCAGATTTTAAGTGATTTGCAACAAAATTTCAGGTTATGGCAACATTACTCAGCGACAGGGTTTTCAGTAAAAAGTGGTTTATCGATTACACACTGATCATTATCGGCTCGTTTATTCTTGCGGCTGGTTTTGTGTTTTTTATCACTCCACACCGGATTGTTCCCGGCGGAGTTTACGGTATTGCCATTGTGGTGCATTACCTCACGCCGGGTGTATTTTCGTTCTGGCCCGATGGTATTCCCATTGGATTATTTGGTTTGATTCTGAACATCCCGCTAACCATAGCCGGAATTAAAATTTTAGGTCCAAAATTCGGTGTAAAAACGATAATCGG
>DYSZ01000162.1 GCA_020726265.1 Draconibacterium orientale | reverse complement strand
GATAACCGTGGCGCTTTCAAGTTTGAAAGCCTTACCAGTGGCTGTAACCAACACAGGTTTCGGGATAAACGGTGATTGCGAAAGGTCGGTTTTCACCGAGTTGCAGGAGAAAAGAAACAGCAACGCCATTGCTGAAAATAGTGTGATAAATCTGTAGTTCTTCATTTTTTTGATTTTTTCTTATTGAGTGGTAAAAATAGGAATTTACACCGATTTTGGTAACTCAAGACTGAATTATAAAATTGATCTCTAATTCTCAGATTTACTCAGCGAATGGCTTTGTATTCTTTTGGAACCACTTCGTTGCGGGCCACCAGCAGCGCGTTCATGGCGAGCGCTTCCAGCTCATCTTCGCCCGGATACGAAAAAACAGGAGCGACAAAACCCACTTTTTGATTCATATATATTTCGAGGTTTTTGTTAAAAGCCATGCCACCGGTTAACAAAATTGCATCCACTTTTCCTTCCAGAACCACGGCCATTTCGCCAATCAGTTTGGCCACCTGATAAAACAGCGCTTCCTGGTAAAAACGGGCTTTTTCATCGCCTACGTCAGCTTTTTGCTGCACCTCCTGTGCGCTGTTGGTTCCCAGGAAACTTACAAAACCACCTTCGCCAACCACCATGCGGTCAACCTCACTTTTGGTGTATTTGCCACTGAAACAGGTTGCAATTAACTGTCCGGCTGGCAAGGTTCCCGAGCGTTCGGGACTAAAAGGGCCTTCGCCGTTGAGGGCATTATTCACATCAATCACGCGACCGTTTTTGTGCGCGCCAACCGAGATTCCGCCACCCAAATGGGCAACAATCAGGCTGAGTTCTTCATACTTCTTTCCAGTTTTTTTGGCATGTGCCCGTGCCGTGGCTTTTTGGTTGAGCGCATGAAAAATAGATTGCCGTGCAAACAGCAAGTGACCTGAAACCCGCGCCACAGGTTCCAATTCGTCGGTTACCACGGGGTCGGCCATAAAAGCCTGCGCCCGTGGAATCTGCAGCGCAATAAAATCGGCTAACAGCGGGCCCAGGTTGCTGGCGTGCTGCCCCATCACACCTTCACGCAAGTGTTTCAACATCAGGTTGTTTACCCTGTAAATCCCCGACTCCACCGGGTAAGTAAGCCCACCACGACCAATGATAAACTTCAGCGAGTCAACCTCGATTCCCTCTTCCACTAGTGCATCGATAATCAGCCCCTTGCGGAAATCGAACTGGTCGATGATGTTTTCGTAATGAAAAAGGTCGTCGAAAGAGTGACGGATGGTTTTGTTCAACACGCATTCGTTGTCGAAGTAAACCGCAAACTTGGTTGAGGTCGAACCCGGATTGATGGCCAGTATCCGGTGCATATTCAGCTTAACAGTGAGGCCAGCGCCAGTGAGTTGAGCTTTGTTCTTTCGCTGTCGCCGCGCGACGAAACCACCACCGGTACTTTCGCACCTGCAATGATTCCCGACATTTCGGCGTTGGCTAATTTTGAGTTGGCTTTGTAAAACACATTGGCAGCATCGATGTTCGGAAACAGCAGACAGTCAGCATCGCCGGCCACCGGCGAGGTAAAACCTTTCACTTCGGCTGAATAGCGGTCGAGCGCCACATCGAGCGCCATTGGGCCATCCACCAAACCACCTTCAATTTGCCCGTGCTCGTTCATTTTGGCGATGGTTGCGCCATCCATGCACGACTGGATTGAAATGATAATCTGTTCGGTTGGCGCGATAACTGCCACTTTTGGGTCAGCGATTCCCAACCTGTGTGCGGTTTGAATCAGGTGCCCGGTCATCATAATTTTCTGTCTTAAGTCGGGGTATGGAATTACTGCTGCATCAGAGAAGATGAGCAGTTTATGGTAATTTACATTGTGCATCACCGAAACATGGAACAGTGTTGAGTTGGATGGCAGCAACCCGTTTTCCTTTTTCAGCAGCACTTTCATAAACTTGTCAGTCGAAATCAGTCCTTTCATTACCAGGTCGGCTTCGCCTGCGTTTACAAGCTCAACCGCGCGGTCTGCAGCATCTTTGGCGGTGGGTGCATCCACAATCCGGTATTTTGCCGGGTCGATTTCCAAATTTTTCAGCGCCTGTAAAATTTCGGTGGTATCTCCTGTTAAAATGGGTGTTACAAAACCCATTTTAACGGCTTCGTTTAAACCTTCGAGCGTGCTTTCGTCAACGCCGTTCACCACCACCACCCGTTTTACTTGTCGCTGGCAGGCTGTTTCCAGCATATCGGTAAAATTTCTGATTTGCATTTTTTCCTGTTTTTTTGCGCGAATTTAGACCTATCTAAGGTTCAAACTTACAACATTTCTCAGGTTTTTAAAGCGAAACCCTGTATTAAAAACAGCCGGGTTTTAATCTGATTTTCAATAAGAAAAAAGAATGCAGGAATGAAACTTTTCCTGCATTATAAATATTGAATTGTGAGAATTCAGGTATATTTTTCCTGCAAAAAATTATTGCAAAATAATCCGTTTTGAAACCACTGTAGTTTCATTTTTGATTTCGAGAATATAAATACCCGGTTTTGTGGCAGGCAAATCAAGTTTGTAGCTCCCGGTAATTTCATCTTCTTTTAATAGTACAATCCGGCCTTGTAAATCTGTTAACCGGAGCTGGTATTTTCCTCCGTTGCCCGACGGGACTGTAATTGTGATAAATCCGGTTGCAGGATTGGGATAAACTGCAATATCTTCAATATCTGTAACCCGAATGTTGCATAACTTCCGGTTGAAGATGGACGGATAGCAAATCCACCTAAAACATCTACACTACCCACCGGGCTAGTATTGTTATTTCCAAGCCCTACTTTGTTGTCGCAGGTTACTGTAATCTGGGCTTTTATAAAAAAAGGGAACAGTACAAAAAGTACAGGAAGAATTAATTTGATTTTCATGATGAAAGTTTTAAGGTTAATAATTCGATTTTAACAGGTTAAAGCTAAATCATATTTTTCTGATTTTACAACAATTAAATCGTATTAAAACACTGTTTTACAACATGATTTAAATTCGATTTCGTTTCAGTTTTTATACTAAATTCATACCCTGATTTGTTTTATACAGGGCAAAATTAAAATTCAACAGCAGCCTGTAATGTGGTTTAAAAAGAAGCAAAGTGTAACAATATATAAAAATTGCTCCGATCTTTTTTCAACAGCGCTAAAACGTCCGAACGGAGTTTTTTGTTATTGCTAGCAGCGGCATTAAAAAATGAAACATATTGACTGCAGACTTAAATGAATCAATCTTTTAAAATTTTGTTATTATGGTAGATAAAATCACAAGTCTGGCCGAATACTTTCAGAAATACCAGGAAAGTGTGGCCGACCCCGAGGGATTCTGGGGGAAAATTGCTGAAAGCCATTACTGGCACAAAAAGTGGGATCGCGTGGTCGATTGGCGTTTTTCGGGGCCCGGCGCTCCCGATGTAAAATGGTTTGTTAATGGCAAACTGAACATTACCGAGAATATTTTCGAAAGAAACATGTTCATGCGGAAAGACCAGGTAGCGCTTATCTGGGAGCCCAACGATCCGTGCGATCCGGTTGTGCACATCACGTATGGCGAGTTATTCGACAGGGTAAAACAGTTTGCCAACGCGCTGAAAAACATCGGGGTTGAAAAGGGCGACCGCGTGGCTATTTATCTGCCCATGGTTCCGGAACTGGCGGTTGCCATGCTGGCATGCGCCCGAATAGGGGCCATTCACTCCATCGTTTTTGCCGGTTTTTCGGCCACTGCCTTGTCTGACCGCATCATCGACGCATCGGCTAAAGTGGTGATTACTTCCGACGGTGCTTACCGCGGTGCAAAAAGCATCGATTTGAAATCGATTGTTGACGAAGCAGTCGAAAAATGCCCTTCGATTCAAAAAACTGTGGTTTTAAAACACACCGGCGACGAAATTAAATTCGATGCCAAACGCGATGTGTGGTGGAGCGACCTCATCGAAGGTGTTTCAACCGAAAACACAGCCACCGAAATGGATGCCGAAGACATTCTTTTTATTCTTTATACTTCGGGCTCAACCGGGAAACCCAAAGGCGTGGTGCATACCACCGCCGGTTATATGGTTTATGCTGAATACACGTTTAAAAATGTTTTCCAGTACAACGAAGGCGATATGTACTGGTGTACTGCCGATATTGGCTGGGTTACCGGTCACTCGTACATTGTTTACGGTCCGCTGCTTACCGGCGCCACTTCAATCATGTTCGAGGGTATACCCACATTCCCCGATGCCGGGCGTTTCTGGCAGACAATCGACAAATACAAGGTCACCCACTTTTATACAGCGCCAACGGCCATCAGAGCTCTGCTGGCACAGGGCGATAAATGGGTTACCAAACAAGACCTTAGCTCATTAAAAGTTCTAGGCACCGTGGGTGAACCCATTAACGAAGAAGCCTGGCGCTGGTACCACGATTTGGTTGGCAAAGGCAAATGCCCGATTGTGGATACCTGGTGGCAAACCGAAACCGGTGGCATTATGATTTCGCCGCTTGCAGGGCTTACACCCACAAAACCTTCGCTCGCTACTTTGCCGTTGCCGGGAATTCAGCCAATATTGGTTGATCCCGAAGGGAAAGAACTCAAAGGCAACGGCGTTGAAGGAATCCTTTGTATCAAATATCCGTGGCCGGGCATGTTGCGCACCACTTATGGCGACCACCCGCGCTGTTTCCAGACTTATTTTTCGGCATTTCCGAACCTGTACCTCACCGGCGACGGTGCAAAACGTGATGAAGAAGGATACTACCGCATCATTGGCCGCATCGACGACGTAATCAATGTCTCCGGTCACCGTATCGGAACTGCCGAGGTGGAAGACGCCATCAACCAGCACCCGAAAGTGGTTGAGTCGGCCGTGGTTGGCTATCCGCACGAAATTAAGGGCGTGGGAATTTATGCCTATGTAATTTGCGACGACCTGACGGATGACGAAATGAATACCATTGAAGATGAAATTCGTGCTACAGTCACCAAATTTATCGGGGCTATTGCAAAACCCGATAAAATTCAGATTGTGCATGGCTTACCCAAAACCCGTTCAGGAAAAATCATGCGGCGTATTCTCCGAAAAATTGGCGAAGGCGATGCCACCAATCTTGGCGATACCTCTACCCTGCTCGACCCCGGCGTTGTTGACGAAATTATTGCCGGTGCAAAAGTGGAAGTAAAACGATAGCTTCAATTATCTCTCGCAAAGACGCGAATACGCAAAATATAAGGAATGGAAAGTATTTCATATAATATTTTAATTCACTCACCCCAAGCCACCTTACGGTGTCTTCGCCCCTCTTTTTACAAAGAGAGGGGCAGAGCTCTCCCGATGTAAATCGGGTGAGTTCGGGGTGAGTGAAGAAACAGAAATATGATGTTTTTATGTGTTCCATTACTTTGCGCCTTTGCGAGATTTCTTTCTTTTTTCTAAATCTAACCAAAACTTTTCGAAATGACTAATATTAAAAAAGTAAAACGTAGTATGGTGGTTTTTGGCGCTGTGTTAATTCAGTTGGCGCTGGGCAATCTTTATGCATGGTCGGTGTTTACCAGCGACCTGGTACAGGAAGGCTGGACAAAAGCACAAACCCAGGTGGTTTTCTCGGTGGGTGTGGCAGTTTTTGCCGTAGTGATGGTATTTGCCGGGCGTTTAATGCCAAAACTTGGGCCGCGCAAACTCACGCTGTTGAGCGGTGCAGGTCTGGGATTGGGTTATATTTTAGCCGGGCTGTTTGGCGCCGAAAACTACACAACCACTTTGATTTTTGTGGGAATAGTAGGCGGTGCGGGAATCGGGTTCGGGTATGTGGTTCCCATCGCAGTTTCTATGCGCTGGTACCCCGACAAAAAAGGCATGATTACCGGACTGGCAGTTGCCGGTTTTGGTTTTGGCGCCACACTCTGGATGACTTTAGCCGGAAAACTGGGCGCACTTGGCGGAGCCGAACTCATTAAAAACATTGGCATGTCGAATACTTTTATTGTGCTGGGTGTCATCTTTTTTGCCATTATCAGCATCGGCAGTTTCTGGATGAAATTTCCGGAAGCCGGGTGGAAACCCGCAGGATGGAACCCCGAAACCGCTCAAAAAGCAGCAGCAAAAGCAGGCACTGTCGATTTTTCGAGTAGTCAGATGCTGAAAACCACGCAGTTTTACCTCATCGTTTTAACTTATGCTTTTGGAGCCGGAGCAGGTTTAATGAGCATCGGGCTGATGAAGCTGTGGCCAATGGAAGCTTTGCAGGCCAACGGCATCAGCAAGGAAGTGGCTGCCGCAGCAGCAACACTGGCAATGGCAATATTTTTTGCGCTGTTTAACGGATTGGGACGAATTATCTGGGGAATGATCAGCGACCGCATCGGACGGAAAGTTTCCATCGCTATTATGATGGCCACGCAGGGTGTTTTTGTAATCCTGTTTCAATGGATGGCCGGAATGCAAGCCACTTTGTACATTTTCGCCGTGCTCATCGGGTTTAATTACGGTGGGTTGTTCTCGCTGTTCCCAACAATTACTGCCGATACATTCGGAAACAAATTTTTCAGTCAGAACTATGGCTGGGTATTTCTTGCTTACGCCATCGGGGGCATTGTTTTCCCGATTTTGGGTGGAAAACTGGGCGATTTAAACAATTTCCCATTATCGTTCACCATTTGCGGAATACTCTGTTTTGTGGCAGTATTAACCATTTTGCTGGTAAAACCAATAAAACATAAAGTTGCCCCGAAACACAAAAACGAGGCAAAATAAAAACCAAATCCGAAATAACTATTATTTTATCAACAGCCTGGCTTGCATCCGGGCTTTTGATTTTCAATGCATTAAACATATAATTCTGATTACATTTAACCCATTTGAAACTCATTTTTATCAAAACCGGGAATTCCTGTTTTAAAACAACTTTCTAAAGTTTTTTTAACTGATTTTTTTCACGAATTTTAAAACCACTTTCATTCAAATTTATAACCTGAAACGAAAGCCGTTAAAGTTTAAGAACCAAAAATATTACACATGGCCATTAAGAAATTAGACAGTATTTTCAAGCCGAAACGCATTGCGCTCATTGGCGTTTCAAATAATCCCGATAGTGTGGGTGGTATCACCCTGCGTAACCTTGTGGGTGGCGGTTACAACGGTGTGGTTTACCCGGTAAACCCAAAACGTGAGGCAGTATTTGGCATCCCGTGCTACCCCGATGTAAAAAGTCTCCCAAAGGTACCCGACCTGGCAGTAATTATGACTGCTGCCAAATTTGTGCCCGGTCTCGTGCGTGAGTGCGGTGAAGCCGGAATCCACGGGCTGATTATCATGTCGGCAGGTTTTAAGGAATCGGGCGAAGAAGGAAAAATACTCGAAGCACAGGTTTATGCCGAAAAAGCCAAATTCCCGGATATGCGGGTAATCGGGCCAAACTGTCTTGGAATCCTTGTTCCGGGGCTGAATATGAATGTGAGTTTTGCAGCCGGAATGCCGCGCAAAGGTCATGTGGCTTTTATTTCGCAATCGGGAGCGCTTTGTACTTCGGTTTTAGACTGGGCGTACAACACGCATATCGGATTCTCCTATTTTGTTTCAATCGGCAACTCGATGGATGTGAATTTTGGCGACCTCATCGACTATTTTGGCCAGGATCCGAATACAAAATCGATTGTACTTTATGTTGAATCGATCAGCAATGCACGCACATTTATGTCGGCAGCCCGTGCATTCTCGCGCGAAAAGCCGATTATTGTTTATAAATCAGGAAGATTTCCCGAATCGGCAGCTGCTGCGGCATCACACACCGGCGCATTGGCTT
>DYSZ01000161.1 GCA_020726265.1 Draconibacterium orientale | reverse complement strand
AATTCAATTATTATCTCTTCCCAATCTTTCCTATTTCCTCCCCTAACCTTCACAATGAACTTCGCTACAAAAGCGGTCGCAAAAGTAATAGCGTTTTTTTCACCGGCAAAAAAATTGATGTATTTTTTTCATTTTATGTGCGTTTTTTATATAACATTTTGAATATCACATGACTTAACATTAAGTTAAACTTAAGTTAGTTTGATGAAATGAGTAAAGCATAGCTACAACTTAAAACATATTGGAATTTAACCTGACAATCAACTCTTTTGGATTATTCAAACGAATGCAAAAATGAGCTGAACCTGCTAAAAAGCATTTAATCCAAATACACTGATCCCACCGATCTGCTTTACCCAGGCAAATTTTATCATTGTCATATTCTTTTTCTTTATAGTAAAAAGTGTACTTTCGTTTTATTAAAAAATCGAAAAATGGCATCAAGAAACCTTGTAATAATCCCAACTTATAATGAAAGGGAGAACGTAGAGAAGATGGTAAGGAAGGTATTTTCGCTTTCTGTGCCTTTTGAATTGCTGATTGTTGAGGATAATTCCCCGGATGGAACCGCAGGTATTGTTCGGGATTTGCAAAAAGAATTTCCCGAACAGTTGCATATGCTTGAAAGAAAAGGTAAGCTTGGTTTGGGGACAGCTTATATTGCCGGATTTAAGTGGGCTCTTGAAAACGATTACGAGGTGATTTTTGAAATGGACTGCGATTTTTCGCATAATCCCGATGACCTTGAAAGATTGTATGAAGCTGTAAAAAGAGGGGCAGATGTTGCAATTGGTTCGCGATATATTTCCGGAATAAATGTAGTAAACTGGCCGCTGGGAAGGGTTTTGATGTCGTATTTCGCTTCGTTGTATGTGCGATTGGTTACCGGAATGAAAATTATGGACACCACCGCTGGGTTTAAATGTTATAGAAGAAAGGTTTTACAAACCATCAATTTTGAAGAAATTAAACTAAAAGGATATGGTTTTCAGATTGAGTTGAAATTTACAGCATGGAAGCATGGTTTTTACATTGTGGAAGTACCAATAGTATTTACAGACCGTAAGGAAGGCACCTCAAAAATGAGTGGGGGTATTTTTAACGAAGCATTATGGGGCGTTCTGAAAATGAAAATCGGAAGCTGGTTTAAAAAGTACGAAGTTCCGGCTGAGTAATCGATGTAGAACGACCTGTTTGATTTATTCGAAACTGATAACTTTCGAAACGTGGATGTCGTAAAGTGAGTTGCATTTCTGAATCAAAAAAATGTATGAAAACACTTATTAAAGATGCGTTGATTATTAATGAAGGACTGAAATTTACAGGTTCTGTTTTAATTGATAGCGAAAGAATTTCGAAGATTTTCCCTCATGCAATTCCATTTAATTTTGATTTTTCAGATCTTGATGTTGTTGAGGCTGCCGGAAAATACCTGATTCCGGGCGCAATTGACGACCAGGTTCATTTTCGTGAACCAGGACTAACTCATAAAGGCGAAATTACCACAGAAAGCCGGGCTGCTGTTGCTGGTGGTGTAACAACTTTTATGGAAATGCCCAATACAAATCCACAAACCACCACTCAATTTGATTTGCAGAATAAATACGATCGAGCTGCTGCTGTTTCTGCCGCTAATTATTCATTTTATATGGGTGCCACCAACGATAACCTTGCAGAAGTGCTGAAAACCGACCCATCGAAAGTTTGTGGCATAAAAGTTTTTATGGGGTCTTCAACAGGTGATATGCTGGTTGACGATGAAAAAATACTTTCGGAAATATTCAGACATGCGCCAACATTAGTGGCCACACATTGCGAAGATGAAAAAACCATCCAGCAAAACCTTGAAGCAGCCCGTGCAAAATATGGCGAATTGGTTCCCATGTCGCAACATGGCAACATCAGAAGCGATGAAGCCTGTTACCTCTCCTCATCAAAAGCAATTGAACTGGCATCAAAATTCGATACACGTTTACATATTTTGCATCTTTCCACTGCCAGAGAAATGAGTCTTTTTACTACTGGAAAACCGGCAGATAAAAAAATTACAGCCGAAGTTTGTGTTCATCATTTGTGGTTCGACGACCGTGATTACGAAAGAATGGGAACGCGCATTAAATGGAACCCCGCAATAAAAACTGTAAAAGATAAAGAAGCATTGTGGGAAGCATTGCTGACTGATAAAATTGACGTAATAGCCACCGACCACGCACCGCATACTTTACAGGAAAAAAACAACACCTATTTTAAATCACCATCAGGTGGACCACTGGTGCAACATTCGCTTGTGGCAATGCTCGAAATGAGCTTGAAAGGATTTATTACGATTGAAAAAGTAGTTCAGAAAATGTGCCACGCACCGGCTGATTTATTCAGAATTGAAAAACGCGGTTACATTCGCGAAGGTTATTTTGCTGATTTGGTTTTAATCGACCCAAAACATAGCTGGGTGGTCACTCCTGAAAATATTTTGTATAAATGTGGCTGGTCGCCATTTGAGGGGGTTGAATTTTCGCATAAAGTTGTTACAACTTTTGTTAACGGTAAAATGGTTTATAATAAGGAGACCTTAAACAACGATTTTAAAGGCCAAAGGATTAAATTTCGGCAATAGGATTCATTTTATTCGTCTTTCAAACATACCCCTATCTTCTGTTTTGAACATGATTTCAAATCAATTTTTATTTATTATTTCAAATTAATTCACTAATTGGTTAAGTAACCTCTGTTAAAAGTCATTATATTCATACTCTAATTTCTATCAACCATAATATCCTGACAAAAAAATGACTGCTACCAAATCAATATTTGTTCTATCCCTCCTTATTTTGACGAGTTGCAACTTTTTCAAAAAGGAAGAATCAACCAAACTCCGACATGGACTTCAATCAATAAATCAACAACAATTACCGCAGCAACAATGGATTGACACACTAAATCGAAGAGTGGAAAGTTACTCTATGAACATTTACGACCCTGATAAATTCTTGAAAAACATGATTGCTGATACATCACGGTTATATTCCTATCTGCGTGACAACATCAGTAGCGGTAATTTTGCAGCACAGTCGTTTACACTGAACATGCTTGGTAAAAACATGCTCGACAACAGCAATTATCCATCAGCCATTCAGTTTCATAAACAGGCATACGAAGCGGGACTGAAAGCGGGAAACGCTTATCTGGAGGCACTCTCGCTGAATATGATGGGGGTTGTGTATCGCCGCCAGTCGGCAATTAAAACAGCGCTTGAGTTTTATACACGTGCATTGAAAAGTGCTGAAGAAAGCAAAGATACAGCCAGCTATATGAAAAAAAGCATTGCGATTTCAACGGAAGGAATTGGGGGTTTGTACAGAGCGTTGGGGTTATATGAGCAAGCCATTTCTTCGTACAAAAAATCGTTGCGCTACGAAGAACAACTGGGCAGTCTGCTCGGCATGGCCATCAACAATCATAACATCGGGAAAACCTATGCACTTTTGGGCGACTACAATTCTGCCATTTTCTTCCACGAGCGTTCGTTAGAATACAATTACAAAATGAATTCGGTAAAAGGTATGGCGATTTGTTACAGTAGTCTGGGTTCGGTTGAAATATATCAGAAAAATTACGAAAAAGCATATCAATATCTCGAGCCTGCATTCAGGCTGGCAAAACAATCAGGCGACAGTACCTACATTGTCAACTCATTCGAAAACCTGGGGTGGTACCACATGAAAAAGCAAAACTACGATAGTGCATACTATTATTTTAGTGAAGCAAACGGAATCGCCAACAGAATAGGATATAAAGCAGCGCTCTTATCAGTTTACAACAAACTTTCAGAACTCGAAGAAAAAAGAGGCAATTTTTTGCAGGCATTGAAATATTTTAAAAAAGCGAATATTTACAAAGATGAGTTGGCAAACGAAAAAGACCGCCAATACATTGTTGACCTGACAATTCTTCACGACATTGAAAATCAGAAACGTGTTATCGAAAACTTGGAATACAATGCACTTTTACTTCAACGGGCTCAGAAAAACAAAAATTTTATTATCCTGTTTTTAGGATTGAGTGCCCTCGGGTTGGTCTTTTTTATTTTTCAAAAAATACAGACAATAAAAAAGAACAAAATCATTCACACCCAAAAAGAAGAAATGCTAAAAATGCAGCTCGAACTTAACACATTACAAAACGAAAGGCTACAGTCGGATAACAACCAGAAAGAATATGAAAAACAAATGTTGCAAACCCAGCTCGAAAAATCGGAAATAATTAAACAAAATGAGTTACTCTCCATGCAGAAAGAACTCGACCATAAAAACCGTGAACTTGCTGCTGCTGCTTCATATTCGATTAAGAAAAGTGAAAACATGAGAGCTTTTCTCCATATTGTAGAACAGTACAAACAAAAGGAAAATGCAGGTGATTTAATTGAGAAAATTCAAAATGAGCTTAAATCGCAAACCAGTGCTGATGCCGACTGGGAGCAGTTTTATCTGCATTTTAACGAGGTACATCCTTGTTTTTTTAAAAATCTGAAAAGCAAAAATCCAAACCTCACCACCAACGATTTGCGCCTTTGTTCGTACCTGAGTATGAATCTGAGCACAAAAGAAATTGCATCATTGCTGTTTTCATCGGCCGAAAGTGTTGAAAAAGCAAAATACAGGCTGAAGAAAAAATTGAATATCGAACCAGGGACAAGCTTATTCAATTATTTGTTTTCAAACCTGTATTGAAATCAAAATCATTAAACAAAAAACAGCTGCAGCCTTTTTAAAACCGGACAAGACAGTCTGTCCTGTTTTTTTTTATTTATGTCCGGTTTTTGTCCGGTGAATTTTTCTCTTTTATTGCTCCCGTTAACCGAAATTTGTTGGGTGATTATCGATAAAAACAAAAAAAAATCAACACAACAAAAAAATCGCATTATGAAAAAATTAACTACTTTAATGTTTGTACTCCTCCTGGGGTTCAGTTATACAATGGCACAGGTTCCATCAGCATTCAGTTATCAGGCTGTAGTCCGGAACAATTCGGGAGAAGTTATTGCTGACAGAAATGTTTCATTCCGCATCAGCATTCTGCAAAACAGCGAAAGTGGAGCTGTTGTTTACACGGAAACACACGCTGCACAAACCAATTCATTTGGATTGGTAACACTGAAAATCGGGAAGGGAACACCCGTGACAGGCACATTTGCCCCCGGTGGCTGGGGCGCTGCTCCTCATTTTCTGAAAGTAGAAACTGACCCTGCAGGCGGCAGTGCTTACACCCACATGGGGACTTCGCAATTGTTGGCGGTTCCGTATGCTTTTCATGCACAAACTGTTGAAAACGACAAGGTAAACGATGACGATGCCGACCCTGACAACGAACTCCAGCAATTAAGCATCAGCGGAACCCGGCTTACCCTGTCGGATGGTGGCGGAACAGTTACCCTGCCTTCGTCGGGCGGTGGCGACAACTGGGGCACACAAACCGTTGTTACCGATGCAACGCTTTCCGGAAATGGAACAACTGCCAGCCCTTTAAAAGTGGTTGGCGATTTGAGCGATAACCAGACACTTTCACTATCGGGCAGCGATTTAAGCATTTCGGGAGGGAACTCGGTTAATTTGCCACTTAGCCCCTGGACTATTGGTGCTGACATAGCATATTATGGAGACAAGAATCTGGTTGTTGGAGAAAGCAGTTCCTCGCCAGCAAAAACCAAATCAGGCGAACTTTCTATCCCTTCAAAGTTTTTGATTAAAACCGAAAACAAAGGCAGCTTGAAATTAGTTAACAATAGTACAGATCAAACTGGACTTTCTGTTTTTAACTATTCAGGAATGGCTGCAGCATTTTACGCCAACTCACATATGAGTGGAACATACTTCGAGAATGATGGTACTGGCCCATGTGCATTGTTTGGTGATAACATTAGAATAACAGACGGCACACAGGGCGCAGGCAAAGTACTTACCTCTGATGCCGATGGTGTCGCATCGTGGCAAACCCCTGCAAGCACCTCTTCTCTGTGGACTAAAACAGGCAATCATATTTTATATTCAACCGGAAATGTTGCTATTGGCAATTTGGAACCTATTAATGGTATTAAACTTCGCGTAGAAGCAGCGGAGTCCTCCCAGATTGCCGTTCGAGCAGCCAACAACAGTTCAGCCTATGCAGCACTGTATGCGACAAATGCGGGGAGTGGGCCTTCTGCATTTTTTGCCAGCCACATCAAAATTCAGGATGGAACCCAGAGTAGTGGAAAGGTGCTGACTTCGGATGCAAACGGAAAAGCTTCGTGGCAAACCCCAGTAAAACCAATTGCTTACGGTGCAATCAAATATGATGGTACTATTTACAGCAGTTCCGGAAACATAACTGTTACAAACCCATCAACTGGCCGATATGAAGTTACAATTTCTGGCGTTTCTTATTATTACGCAGATTATACGTGTAATGTAACATTGTCAAATATTGTTGGTTTTGGCAGAAATTCTTCAATGTCCAGCAAATTAATAATATATACATACGACAAAGATGGAAATGCCAGTGATGCTTCCTTTAATTTTATTGTATTCTAAAAGACAGAACTATGAAGGAATTCGTATTCACACTTTTCATGATTACGGCTGTTGTATTCACCAGTGCCCAGCAGGTAATTTCTGCAGGCGGGCAGACGAACACAGCCGGCAATATTGAACTTAGCTGGACTTTGGGTGAACCGGTAATTGAAACAGTTTCGGAAGGAACCACAGTTTTAACGCAGGGTTTTCACCAATCGAAACTTACAGTCACCGCAATCGATGCACTGAGCTTAACTGAAATGGAATTGAAGGTTTACCCAAACCCAACTTCTGATTTTGTGGTGGTTCATATAAATAATGCAGAAGTAACAGCCCGCTTTGCACTTTTCGATTTCTCGGGGAAAATGCTCAGCCAAAAACCGATTACAGCAACTGACACCCGGCTAGACATGCTACAATACGCCAGCGGAACTTATGTTTTGAAACTATTTGATGAAGAAGAGCATCCGATTCAAAGTTTCAAAATTGTAAAACGATAAAATAATCAGGAAAGAAGCCGGGAACAGATTTGTTCCCGGCTTCTTAAATTATTGTTGTATTCAGTTTATTCAATATCCTCGATAAAAATTGCAAGGTCTTGCATTTCATCTAAACCCAGCTTAGCCCGCAAACGCGAGCGTGCTCCCTTTATGCTGTTAGGCGAAAGGTTTAGCACAGAAGCCGCCTCCTTAATATTAAACCGAAGTTTTATCAATGCAGCCAACCTTAAATCGTTTTGCGTGAGTTTGTCGTTAGTTTGTTTTAACCTGGAAAAAAAGGTTTTGTTTACCTGCCCGAAATACAGTTTAAAAAGCTCCCAGTCTTTCTCAGAATGCAGATTGCGGTTCACTTGGTTTCGGAACGAATTCAGAAAAGCAGGCAGTTTCTCTGGAGGCCTGGTTTCGGCTTCTTTAATGGGTGGTCTCCGTTTGACGGAGTGGAGTTTTCGCACAAAGTGGTTTCTACATATGTTAATGGTAAGCTTGTTTATACAAACAACCTGATTCAGCTTGAAATAACAGGGGAACGAATAACTTTCTTCGCCTGAACCCAAAATAGAAGATTTCAATTAAAACCTTAACAATGTTTACATTCTGATAGCTGTAGCTATTGGTTTGATTGAAACTTTTTACCTAAATTGAAACCCAAAATCAATATAATCTGACTATGAAGCCAATTCAATCATTTTACCGTATGGCATTTATTGCTATTACACTAATTTCCGGTTTAATTTTGGTCTGCAATATCCCGGTTTTAGCTCAAGAATATGGCGATTACCGGA